>CAJWRY010000007.1 GCA_913046155.1 uncultured Candidatus Nemicrothrix sp.
TCAGTCCAGTCATCCTTGCAAGGAAATGAATTGAATAAGATAACAATTAAAAACGATGTTTCTAGACAAAAAAACAACTACAGCAAAAATCGCTAGTCATTTTTGAGGGTTATATGAACTTCCTTTCGCCTGCAGCGAAAATAGTTGAAGATCGTTATATCGAATTGGAGATAAATTAAATCTAAATTTTGTCCTGGTTAAATTTCTTTTATTTTTAAAAATTGAATCGAAAATGGATCTGATCGAGGGGCGAAGATCACTTTTTTTGTTCTGGAGGAAATCTCAACAGCTGTATGTATATGTATTCGACTATTGCGGTTTCGTGAATTTAATTGAATATTGCGCCAATTAAAACTAGAAATAGCTATAATCGCTTCATGGATGAATTAGACCAAGAAATCCTCATGCAATTGAAAGAAGACTCTCGCCGGACTGTCACAGAGATATCAAAGGCAATCGGTAGAAGTCATTCCGCTACTCGCGTGAGAGTTAACAATCTGATGAAGTCGGGTATCATTAGCCGCTTCACAATTGAGTTAGCAAATTACAGAGACGAATTACTTCCTAGAGGCTATGTAGATGTAGTCCTACCGAACGGGGCGAAAGCCGAGAGAATCGCAAGCGCATTAGAAGACATTGAAGAAGTATGTGACATTGCCCTTGTTACGGGTAAGTTCACGTGCCAAGTTTTAATCCAATGCGAGGCAACAGCGAAAATGAAGGAACTCGCGGATGTCATCCAGGAGCGCCTCGGCTCATCTGAGAGCAGGGTTAGGATCATCACAGGATCTATTCCAGGTTATCCAAGGTCAAATAATCCTATTTATCTTTCCCACCTTCTTGAAGAATCTCAATCGGACACTACTGAGCCGGAGCAAGGAACTAGTGAAGATGTACCTGCTATTGAAGATCCTTCGGGGCCTACACCAGAAACAGGGCAGAACGATCAGGATCTACCTGAAGTTGTTCCTGTCGCCGGCATGGAGGATGCCCCAACAGAAGACAGCAAAATTGATGACGAAGATGATGACGACGTAGTTTGGAGTTTCTCATCTCCTGAAGAGCGAGTTGTGAAAGAAGAGCGTCCAGTAATCGGTTCGTCTAGTTAGTAGCTTCAGGAGATCTGGTAAGTCGAGACTCTATTCCGGCTTTCGCAAATAATTTTTGGGCCACTTCATTAGCTTGAGCAAGAATGTCCATTTCATTTAATCCCAGCAGCATCGAGTCTTGAATTAATAGTTGACCGTTAACTATTACATGTCGCACTTGAGATGGCGATGCACAAAAGACTAAAGAGCTCGCAACACTGTGCACTGGAGCTGTGAAAACAGTTTCAAGATCAACAACAATTAAATCCGCCTTATAGTCCGATGCAATCTGACCGATTTGTGTTTCTTTCCCTAGCGCTCGCGCCCCCCCACGACACGCCATTGTTAACGCATCTTCAGGCTGGAGCGCAGTCGGGTTCAGGTTGTGCACTTTTTGTAACAAGATTGTTGCTTTAAGCACTTCAAACATGTCTTGACGGTTATTGCTTCCTGGCCCGTCGCTTGCAAGAGCAACTGGAATTCCCATATCAATCATGTCCAGAATTCTCGGAACTCCAGAGGCCAGGTACATATTACTTACGGGACAGTGAACTACTATTGACCCGCTTTCCGCAATAAGGTCTAACTCATGATCATCTAACCAAACACTGTGAGCCAATTGAGTGTCTGGGCCCAATGCCCCTAACTGGGAGAGCCATTCAACATGGCGCAACCCTCGCTCTTCAATGCTCATTTGAACCTCGGTGTGGGTTTCAGCACAATGTATGTGAGTTCCAGCTCCCCACGAGCGTGACTTACCTATCGTTTGCGACATGGCTTCATCACTACACCCCCATGGAATTAAGGGTGCGAGCTCTATCGTGATCAGATTATTGTTGGCGCCATGCCATTTATCGCGAACTGTTCGTGTTCTCTCGATTACCTGTTCATGGGTTTCAGTTAATGATGGTTCATAATTTCGATCTGCCCAACCGCGTGCAAGAAGAAAACGCACTCCAAGCTCGTCAGCAGCTTCACAAATCGCGTCGTCGATACTTTCGTCTATATGAATGTATTGGTGGTCGATAACTGATGTGGCTCCTGTTCGTAAATTCTCAATTAATCCAACCATCGCAGCCAGCTTCGCAGTGTGGGCGTCTAGGTGCACGGCACCCGGCCAAATACAGTGTTCAAGCCAGTCAAGAAGTGATTTATCATCACCAAGTCCTCGGAAGAAAGTTTGAAATAGATGAGTATGAGCGTTAGTCATGCCAGGCATTGTCGCTGTACCCGAACCGTCAATAACAGTTTCAGCACCCTCACGAACGCCCGCTGGAGGGGCCCCTGAGCCTACTTCTTTAATTACATCTCCACTGACAGCCACCCAACCAGGATCCACGACTGTAAAATCATCATCAAGTAGAAGAACAGCGGTGTTCTCAATCAGAATATCAATACCTGATGGTCTGTTCTCAGACACGTTACTTTCCGACTTCCCAATCCGAAAATGATTCAATAACCGGTTCAATACTATCCATAATGGGGTACAGAATAGGACACGTAACACCTGCTTCTATGAATTCGGAAACTTTATCCCTGCACTCACTTGAAGTCCCAACAGCCATCAATTTCCTAACTAGGTCATCAGGTATTAAGTGCGCAGCTCTCTTATAATCTTCTTCTGTTGCTGGCCAACCGACTATCTCTTTGACTTTGTCTACAAGGCTGGGATCAGCTCCTGAAGCTTTCATTATGTGCGGCTCTGTACCGAGATAGTAGGCGACAAGTGACTTCCCCATCATTATCGCAGCTTCAGGGTCATCATCTGATAAAGAACAAGCCAGCAATTCAGGCCTGTCTATTGCAGAGAGCTCTCTCCCACTTCGCTGTGCACCAATCTCAACTTGGCCTACAGCATCCTTTATATAGTCAGTTGACACGACATAGTTGAGCACTGGGCCATCACAAATTTCTCCGCTTAATTGCAGCATCTTCGGCCCCGTTGCCCCTATGTATATTGGTATGTTCCTAGGGTCAGTGGACCCGTATGCGACGTCTAACTTCACGTGGTCTAATTGAACGAATTCCCCTTCGTAGCTAATCTCTTCCATGGTGAACAATGCCCGAATGGCCTCAATATTTTCGCGCATTGCTTTTAAAGGCGACCTACGGTCTGCGCCAACTCGAGAAGCTATGGGTTCCCACCATGCCCCGAGACCTAACATCACTCTGCTCTCTCCGTCGGGCGTTAAACCCGCCAGTTCCCACATGGTGCTCCAAGAAGCAGCAATAACCGCTGGGTTACGCGTGTAAATTGGCAATACGCCACTACCAATCTTTATTCGGGATGTGTGCGTCAGTAGTGCGCTCATCATAACGATGCAGTCGCGCGCCAGTCTCGTGTCAGCCTGCCAGATCTCGGAAAACCCTTTTTCCTCCGCATATTGCGCTATCTGGAGTTCATATTTTATATCATGCTTGTCTTGGAGGTAGAGTCCCATTCTTTGTGCCATGGACTGACATTACATGCAAGAACAGTTGATACAAGTTATTGACAATTTTTCTAGACTTCTTAAAAGTATGAAATAGTTGGTGAATGAGACTTTTGATAGTAAACGCCTTCGAGGACTCAGATATCCCATTACAGGCTATCTCTGAGTCCCTGTCGCAGTTACCAGTTGCGATTTCAACTCTGGATTTAGTTAAAGAAGGTTTCGGCGACTTCATGTCGCCGAGCGAGCGAGAGGCATATCATCTTGAAAATAACTTAGTATCACCTGCTCAGAAGACGTCCGCAGAGTTAGTGAAAAGTACCGAAGGGTTAATACTGTGCTACCCACTTATCAATGACCTTTTCCCTGCAATCGTAAAAAGCTGGTTTGAGCGTGTCTTCATTCCTGGGGTTTCGTTCACCTTTTCAGAAAGCGGTCGGGTGAAAGGCGCTTTAAAAAATTTGCGATATATCCATTTCCTTGCACTTGCCGAACCAAACACAAAAAGAATGAAAAGGTCAAACCCTAGTAAATCTTTGTTAAGAGCTATTCGGATGAACGCTGGGTTAATGTGCAGGTCTTCACTTTCTGTCATTCATGATCTTGAATCATTTGGGATATCGGCGAGAAGCAATTTGATAAAAGGTGGCTATTTTAGGTAACGATAAATTCCATTACGTCGCTTTTAACTTTGGTGAGATAGTTTTTTAGTTCTTCGTGAGTGCATCTATCAATCTTGTAAAGAGAGGTCCATTTCAACTCCACACTGTTATCGCAGATCTTAGCTATTCTATTTTTTGTATACGACCTACCCCACTCCCCTTGCAGCAAGTTAATGAATTTGCTTGAACCATGCGTCGTGATGGACAAGATCGTTCTGACATCTTGAAATAGGCCACTTTGACTTTGGTGCATTTCATTTATCCATTGCATTAAAGATGCAGGGTACCCTCCCCACCAAGTTGGGTATATGAGTATCAAAGCAGACGGTTTTCTCAAAGCAGTATTTGCCCGTAGCTTCTCTTTGCCAAGTCGTATCACAGTTGGGTTGATGCCGCTTCGCTCGAGAGATAGAAGCGCCGTGTCGAGAATAGCTTGGTTGAAGCTATTCTCGCTTGGATGAGCTTGCACGATTAGCACTTCCAAGCTTTAGCCCTTTCCTTGATTAGAAATTTAAAGAGTGAAGAATATCACAACTGGGGCATAACATCTTCGGCTAACCGATGCAGTTGTTCTTCCACTTTGGAGTACCGGTCTCCTGGCATAGCCGGGAATAGAACGAGGTTCTCTACTCCTCCAAGGTAATCGCAATACCACTGAATTTGCTCTGCAACATCATCGGCATTTCCGACCAACCAAACTCTATTCTCCATAGACTCTTCAAGTGTGGGTATAAGGCCAGATTGTGCAGGCCCGCCATCAGATCCCATGTACCCTTTGCTCCAGCCGTACGGTCCTAGGAACTTCCACATTTCATCATGACCATCACGGACGGACTTAATCGCTGCTTCTTTTGTTTCTTCAACACATGTGCACAAAACAAGAGTTCTTTTTTCTCCAGGAGCTAAAGCTACACCATGCGACTCTTGATAAATTGACGCATATTTATCCCAAAATTGTTTCATGAACTCGAAATGCTTTAGCCACATAACTCCTCCCCACCCATTTCGCGGAACAGTCTCAAGCGTTGGTGGTGATGTAATTGCCTGCCAAATCTCATACGGGTATAGCGGACGTGGAACGAGGGTCAGATCTTGAACGAAACCTCCTCTGTCTGGGATACCTGGAACAGGAAATGTATAGACATCTCCGTCGTAACTAAATGTGTCGTTATCAAGAGCTAATCTAATAACTTCGACAGCTTCTTCAAATTGTTTCCTGTTGAACTCGTCCGCTGCAAGGCTATCTGGATTGTCATATGAACCTATCTTTGAGCCCAAATTCTCTGCTTCGCGAGGAACGGTCCCACGAGCAATACCTAATGCTCCTCGCCCGCCTGAAATGTTGTGCAGAGTTGCAAAGTCTTCTGCGAGTTTTAACGGGTGCCATTGCCCGACCACATTGAACATCATACCGATTTGGATGTTCTCAGTTCGTTCAGCAAGGATACCCCCAAGCATCATCCCATTTGGTACGACCTCATATCCTTCATATTGAAAGTGGTGTTCAGTTAACCAGTAGGAGTCGAAACCCAATTTGTCCGAGAGGACGCCCATATCAAGAATCCGTTCGGTGGCATGCCAAATTTCTTTTGGCCCATACCTTCTATCAGTAGGCGCAGGAGGCCCTGCCCCTGCGTCATCCATCTCAACACCACCAAATAGAAATATGCCAGTTTTCATATCGTCCTCTAAAGGGATCCTACTTCAAAGGACACCGACATGTCCTATTCGGAGTCAGTAATAACGAGAAACTCGCGCATTTCTGGCTCAATGAGATAATCACCCATTCCCATGTCCACTATCCCTATCTGCTCATCAGATATTGCTTTCCATGAATCCTTATCTCTCCACCAAATTACTGCATGTAACTTTTCTGGATTATCTGGCGACTGCCACAATTCCTTTCGGACAAAGCCCTCCTGCTTCTCCAAAAAACGAGTCCACACAGCCTCATCCAAAGCTTTCCATTGATTTTGAACTGATGTTGGAACAATAAACGTAAGAAACTCAATGACCATGAAAGAAGCGTACACGATGCGGCATATGCCGCAAGGAACTAAAGAAATAGCTCGATCTATCCGTATAAGTTCGCTTAACGGCAAAAGACGTTGTATTGTTTCGTTGATTACGTAATTGAAAAGGAACCGTAAATGGGTGATAACGGAAGTGCTGCTTTAGCCTTCGATGATATTGGGATGATATTCCCTGATGGAACTGAGACACTACAGAACATTTCCTTTTCTGTTGATAAAGGCGAATTTGTGACGGTTGTCGGACCATCTGGTTGCGGTAAATCTACTCTGTTGAAAATTGCCTCTGGACTCTTAGAACCCACAGCTGGGGATGTAGCCGTTGATAGGGATAGCTTGGGCTATGTATTTCAGGACGCAACTTTGCTTCCGTGGAGGACGGTACTAGGAAATGTTGAGCTGTTATGTGAACTTCATGGAATGGGAAAAGCCGAGCGTCGTGAACTTGCCGAAGCGTCAATTGATCTTGTCGGGTTGCAAGGCTTTCAGAACCACTATCCGAAATCATTGTCCGGCGGAATGAAAATGCGAGCTTCACTCGCACGAACTCTGACTCTCAAGCCACCAGTATTCTTATTTGATGAACCATTCGGTGCTGTTGATGAAATCACAAGAGAACACCTTAATGAAGAGACCCAACAGTTGTTCTTGCAAGAAGGTTTCGCCGGTTTGTTCATAACACACTCAATCACCGAGGCTGTATTTATGTCTACTAAGGTTTTAGTTATGTCAGCAAGACCAGGTAAAATCGTCGCATCTTTTGACATACCATTCGATTATCCGAGAAAACCGGATTTACGATTTGACGCAGAATTTGCAAGAATTTCTGGAGAAGTGTCTAAGGAACTACGAGGAGGGCATTCATGACTGACACTGTTGTAGAAACCACTGCACCAAAATCAGTTGGGCCAGGAAAAGCTAAATCAATAGCACTCAACATAATACCGCCGATACTGTTCGGGGCCTTAGTGCTTGGAGGTTGGTATTTCATTTCTTATGTAATGCTGTCAGAGAACAGAAGGTTTTTGTTGCGCCCCCCAGACAAGGTACTGACTGAAGGTTTCCTTGATTGGGGAGGTACAGGCGGAATGTCTGAGATGCTTCAATCTTTATGGTCATCAACAAAAGTTGCAGGAATTGGTTTATTTCTCGCCATTTTAATCGGACTATTCCTGGCTGTTCTGATGAGTCAGGCTGTATCTGTGGAGAAAGCCTTGTTCCCTTTCCTTGTGACGTTGCAAGCGGTTCCGATCTTAGCAATCGTTCCTCTTATCTCATTTTGGTGGGGCACCGGGCAGACATCGCGGGTTGTAGTTTGTATCATCATTGCTCTATTCCCAATCATTGTTAATACCTTGTTCGGGTTACAATCTGCTGAAAAGGGAATGCATGATTTATTTACACTCCACCATGTAAACCGTGTAACCAGATTACGGAAGCTTATGTTTCCGGCAGCATTGCCGGCTTTATTTGCCGGTTTGAGAATTTCTGCTGGACTTTCAGTAGTCGGTGCGATCGTCGGTGATTTCTTCTTCGGAAGAGGTGAAGTCGGATTGGGTCAATTAATAAAGCGCTTCGCAAGTCGGCTGCAAGGAGAAGAACTTCTAACCTCCGTCATCTTATCTGCAGGGCTTGGGGTAGCAGTTTTCCTCCTCTTCACATGGCTACAAAATAAAGCGATAGGGAAATGGTCCGAGAGAGCAGGGTTAGTCTAAACGTTAGACTCATTACGCTTTAGCTAGTTGCCTCAACGATCCGTGCTCCAATAGCGCTGATCGCTTCCATATCAAAAGGCGCATTGACCATGCACGCCCGTTTTGTGACACCCATTTGCACCCACTTCTCAAAATCTCCGCCAAAAGGATGACTATAATCAAAATCTTCGTGAATGCTAATCTCGAAATCTGCGCTAGGCGCTAACTCAGTAGCGAGATGAATCAATTCTTTGATAGAAGGACCTACCCGAATGTTCACACCGTCAGCATGATTTGAAGCCAACTCAATCATTTTTCTTCCATTTGCCCCAACTATGATTCGCAAAGGCTTGTTAGGCATGATTACGCTCTCTAAATCCTCATATGAGAAATGCTTGCCTTCAAAGTTTGTGTCGCCATTCCAAATACTTCTTAAAGCATTAATAGTTTCAATGAGGCGCTCACGCCGACTGACTCCTTTTTCTTCAAGTCTTCTCCCTATCATTTCTTGTTCTAAAGCAAATTTTGACCCTGGAGGAGCTCCTGTCCCGAGACCCAAAACAGCTCTTCCCGCTGCAAGGGATTGCAACGAAGAAAAGGACGATGCTAGCAACACAGGGTTCCGGTTGATCATATTTGCAACGAGTGGCCCGACGCTCACTTTTTTTGTTGAATTGGCGATAGCTCCGAGAACAGTAAACGGTTCATGTGACCAGCCTTTGCCTACTAATTTTCCACTGAAATGATCTAAGACCCAAATACCATCGAAACCACTTTCATCTGCACACTTCGCAGCTTCAACCAGCTCCGTTGCGGAAGCGCCAAATGGACTTAAAACTAAATCAGTCGCGATTGGTGAGGATCGGTTCATGGCCCTCTGTATACGGCGGAAGTCTGATCTGCTACTCCAACTAGTTTCCCTGCTTTGAAAACTCGTCTACTCATAGGAGCGTCGGCCATTGCGGCCCCTAAAGAGGGTGCATCAATAGCTACAAAGTCGGCCGAGTCCCCTTGGTTTAAGCAAGCTGCTTCAAGACCCATAGCTTTTCTGGCATTGACGCTTACCATTTCAAATGCATTCTCAATGCTTTGATGCCCTGCCATCACCATCAATGAGGCAGTTTCTAAGGGGTCGCTACGACCCATGAGGTTAAAGGGGTCGCGAACATTATCTGCCCCTGCGGCAACTAGAACTCCATTTTCGGTAAGGGCTTTGACTGCAGTCAAACCTCGTGGCATGGCTTCTTGATGTTCACGGCCTTGCAGGTAAAGGTTTGTCTGAGGAAGTGCAAAAACACTTATGTTTGCTTCTGCAACGAGTTTTGAAACATCTGACTGTATCTTTTCAGATTGCATCCCAAGTGAAACACAATGACTCGCTGATACGGGGTATGGAAAACCGGTGTTGATCACTTGTTTGGCTAGATCTTTCAACGTCAGCATCTCTTTGTCAAGTGTCTCATCAATGTGGAAGTCAATACCCAGTCCTGCATCTTGCGAAAGTCCCAACATAAAAGAAATCATTTTTTGAGGGTCTGGTTCAAGGTGAGGACAACCACCGACAAAGTCAACGCCGAACTCTATTACGGAATGTAGCGCTTCAACATTGCCCTTGCTGTCCGGTCCTGTCATCGGGGAATTCATCAAGGCTACTACTTGGACATCTAACACCTCATTGAATAGATTCTTTGCCTCAGACAGAGCTTTTACTGATGAGGTCCCAATATCAGCAGTCACATTCACATGCGTTCGAACGGCTGTTATCCCATGAATGACCAGCAACTCCATTGCTTCACATGCTCGTTGGACTGTGTTCTCATGCGTAAATGTTCCCTTTTCTGCGGCTTCGATCCAAGCAGTGATCGCCCCCATTAGCTCCCCTGATGGATTTGGAACAATATCTGCTGTTAAAGCTTTGTCCAGGTGAGCATGTGGCTCAGCCATTGCAGGGACAAGCAACCACCCTTTGAGATCATGGACTTCGTTATACGCTTGCGTTTCACCGGGCTCAGAAAAGGAAATGATTTTCCCTTGATCAATGCTTATATCACTTAGCCCACGTCCTGGGATGTACGCATTTTGGATACATAGTTCAGCGGCTGTGGAGTTGGACATAACCTATTTTATGCTCCAAAAGGCGTAATACCTATCTGAGGTATATTCTATGGCATGGCCGAGATTAATGACTTACGCTCTTTTATCAATGTCCTAGAGGAGAACGGACAACTCGCTGAGATCTCAAAAGAAGTTTCAATCAACCACGAAATTGCTGACATAACCGCATCACTCGCTCGCAGCGACGGAGGAGCAGCTTTCTTCACTAACGTCAAAGAAACAGAGATGCCGATCTTTGCAGGAGGAGTTTCATCACACAAAAGGACAGCGCTGGCTTTAGAGTGTGATCCGAAATCAATCATTGACGTTATGGGTGAAGCACTTGAGAGTAGTAATGGTATTTCTACGCAACTTACAACAGAAGCAGATTGGCATGAGAATTGCTTAACTGGTGACGATATTGATCTTGGCGTTTTGCCAATTCCGAAACATAGCAGAGGTGATGGCGGGTCTTTCATCACAGGTGCAGTTTCAGTCACAAAGGACCCAGTTTCAGGGCGTGGCAACCTCTCCTACAATCGCATGCTCGTGTTAGAAAAGAATATTCTTGGTTTTAACGTCAATGAATGGCGAGATGTTGGAACTTTCATGAAGTCTCGCCCTGACCCAGAAGCTCCATTCCCGGTAGCCTTAGCGATGGGCCTTGACCCCGCAATTATGATTGCTGCCGGGGTGAGGACTCCAGTTGATGAATTATTAATCGCAGGCGCCATTCGCAACGAAGGCATAAAGGTCTGCAAAGGCAAAACCGTTGATATTGATATACCTGCACATTCAGAAATCGTGATTGAGGGCCATATCAGGCCGGCACAAAGAGCACCTGAAGGGCCACTGGCAGAGTTCCATGGCTACCACGGGGAGATGTGGGATTCACCAACTTTAGAGGTCTCAGCAATTTCCTTTAGGCATGAACCCATTTACCAAACGATAATTCCAGGTTGGTATGAGCATATTTATATTGGAAATATCCTTCCCAGAGAACCATTGCTCCGCAAACATATCCGCCATATTGACCCAAATGCGGATGTGATTATTCCACCCTACGGCAATGGTTTTATGGCAGTCATACAGGTAGATCGGGATAACCCCGGCACCCCAAAAAATCTGGCAATGGCAGCAATGTCGGCACACATCAACATACGAAATGTTGTTGTGGTGGACCGTGATGTCAATATGCATGAATCTTCCGAGGTTCTTTGGGCAATAACGAATCGAGTGCACTGGGAGCGCGATGTTTTCCAAGTAGGTGAAGCACAAGGTCACGAAATGGATCCGACAGCGGATAAACGTGGAATAAGCACAAAGGTCGGAATTGATGCCACCTATAAGAGAGAACGGCGTGAATATGGTGAACGGGTAGCTTACCCTTCCATTGATCTATCTAATTTTTTAAAAGGATAATATGAGCTCGAGAAACGTGGTGGTTGCGATCTCCGGAGCTAGCGGCTCAATATATGGGATACGTGTTTTGCAAATGCTCCAGCAGATAGAAGATGTTAAATCACACCTTGTTATAACTCCTTCAGCAAAAAGCACCATCGGGGTTGAGACTGAATATAGTGTTTCAGAGATTGAGGAATTAGCTGATGAAGTACATAGTGCTCGGGATATCGGCGCCTCAATCGCTAGCGGATCATTCAAGACATCTGGGATGATTGTTGCTCCTTGCTCAATCAAAACGCTCTCTGCTATAGCGAACTCATTCGGCGCTGACTTGGTCTCCCGAGCGGCGGATGTGACGCTGAAGGAACGACGCCCTTTGGTACTTATGGTGCGTGAAACCCCGTTTCATTTAGGGCACCTTCGTCTTATGACAAAGGCTACCGAAATCGGAGCAGTGATATATCCTCCTATTCCCGCTTTCTATAACAACCCTGAAAACTTGGAGGATGTTGTTGATCACTCTGTAGGTAGAGCGTTAGATCATTTAGGCATAGATGTTGCTGGTTTAAAACGCTGGGAAGGGCGATGAGCCCTAATGAAGTTCGCCATTAGAGAAGGTAGCAGCTCGTTCAATATCCTTTTCGGCAGATTGCAGTTCATAAACTGGTAGTTGATATTCATCTATACCCGCTTCAAAGAATCGGAACAATTCTTTTCTGCATGATTCCAAATTCCCAGTTAAAGTAAATTCTTCTACCCATTCTTCCTTGACGAATTTCCCAGCTAGCTTAGGGCCGCCTTCTTTAAGTGCGTCCTTAATTCTGACCTCGTCTTCTTGAGTCATCCCAATCTCTTCTTTTATGTTGAGTGGAGAGTCCACAAGTCTGAACGAAAGTTGAGCTTTAGCATCTTCTAACTCTTTATCTTCAGTGACGAGCATTGTTGAGTAAACAATGTTGAACCTTTTGCTATCTGACCTGGCCTCTGAGCGTAGCTTAGCAATAACATCCGGAAGGTGTTTTTTGTATATGTAACTTAGGTAAAAACCATCAGCTTTTTGAGCTCCGAGTTCTAGCATCTTAGGACCGCGCCCCGCTAAGAAGATATCTATTTCCTTACCTCCATAATTAAGCTGAGCAGGGCCAAGTGAAAGTTTCTCTCCCGAGAAATTCACTGTTTCGCCGCTAAATAGCAGTCGGAGAACTTCAACCATCTCACGCACTAACGTCAGCGGCTTGTGCCGAGTGATTTTCATTGGGTCAAGCGTTAATCCGCCTCCGGAACCCAAACCTAAAAATGCGCGCCCGTCGCTGAATTCGTCAATTGTAGCTATCGCAGATGCCGTAACGCCCGGGTGTCGAACATAGGCATTCGTAATACCGGGCCCAATTAATATCTTTTCTGTCTTAGCTGCAATAGCAGCAAGAACTACATATACGTCTCGGGTAACTAGCCCCTCGTCGTAAACCCAGCAACGAGAAAACCCTTTACTTTCTGCGAAAGCAGCTAGTTCCGCAATCTCTTCCGCAGGAGAGATAGGCATGATATTCACGCTAAGTTTCGTCATCGTCAAGAATTGCCTATGGACTTTAGAACTGTTTTTGCTGTGTTTGTTCCTGGAGCACCGAATATTCCAGCACCTGGAAATGTGCCTGCACCAGTTAGGTACAGCCCCTTGATCGGTGTTTTATATCTACTCAACTCACGGCTCCTTCCAACGAGTGTTGCTAAGGGAGAAGCTACGTAGCCGGGACTGTGGCCTTTGGGCATAAAGAAGTCTCTTTCATAGACATCTGGGGTCATAGCCCTCCACTTCGTGATTTGTGACCTAAAGTCTCCATCCATAGCATTTCCCCAAATTTCCAGCCAGCGATCTGGCTGTTTTGATTCTTGCCATCCCCCGCTGAGAGAATACGGAGTGAAAAGAACTTCTAAACCAAATGTATCCAGACCATTATCTGCTTTCATTTCTGGATCCAAAGCTGAGGGTATGCTTGCTAACATGGTGGGTTGGTCTGAGATGAGACCTTGACCTTTTAGAACGTGTGCTTCCTTTAGCTTCTCAGGTGATGGTGAGATGATTACTGTTGACTGAGATAAATCTGTGTGGTCGAATTTTCCCGCAAGTTCAGACATGAATTTATATGTAGGCAAATTTTGAACTATCCCATCTAGCTTCGACTCGTAGCCTTCTGGGGAAGGTTCCTTTTGCCATCTCGATATTAAAGATTTAGCTGGTACTGGTGCTTCGTCAATCCAATTAACGAGGACATTGTGAGGGTCGCAAGCAGCTATCACAGTCGGGGCTTCTATGACATTACCGTCTCGGAGTTCAACCGCTTTCACCCTATTGTTCTCGATTTGGAGCTTTTCAACAATACTTTCCAAACGTACTTGTCCACCATTACTGAGATAGCTTTTTAGTATGGCGTCTGGGAGTGAGCCACTTCCCCTTCGCGGTCTACCGCTAGCTATTAAATGCCTAGTTGCGTAGACAGTCGCTGCTAAACCGGTTCCTGGGGCTTCTGGGGGCGCACCCCACACGGTGGGTCCTGTACTGATTCCCGGCATGTAAAGATGCCAGTCATCAAAATAGTCTTTGAACACCTCAACTGCACTAGCTTTGCTCCAGCGAAGAAGCTTGGATATTCCTTTCATCTTTTGCTGGGTTGCAGCTTGCAAGAACTCCGGCATTGAGGCCCCGCTTTGAGCTATTTTGATGACGAGCTCTGCTACTGGTATCGCATCTTCCAAATATCGCTTGTAGTTCTCAACTTCGGATGGATGTGTGATTGATAACCCATCGATTGTTTGGTCAGCGTCATGATAGAAAACCCAGGAGCCATTATTTTCATGAAAAGCGTTCACATAAGTAGCCTCCGGTTCTAGGTAATCCAATCCATGGAAGCTCAGGTTTAATTCGTCTATTAAAGGCATTGCCCTAATCAAGCTATGGTCACAAGCACAAATATTAAATCTTGCACCCAGATCAGAAACTGTTGAGGCACATCCCCCTACTGAATCTCTCGCTTCCACAAGAATTGTGTCTACGCCTGCTTTTGCTAGATATGCAGCGCAGATAAGCCCATTATGGCCTCCTCCTATTACAATCGCTTCAGCATCATACATAAAGAACAATCACCCGTACCCAGTCCTTGTGGATAGCCTACACTCTTTGCGGTTCTCGCTTAAGCGAATCTTTGTTTTTTGATCTGTCGTGCGCTCACATTTGATGTACCTTCATTTCATGCCTTATTTCAATGATCCACTGCTCACGGAATCCGGCGAGCAGGTATGTCAAAGATTCGGAATTTTTCCACCAGAGACAGATCCCATGCCAAATCTTGTAGAGCCATCAAATTTTCCTGATGCTCCGGATATTTTGGGGAACGTAGAAAAGGTTGAACACCCTCGGATCAAGACCATCGAAAGTTATCTAGACGCAGGTTGGGTTAATGCCCAAAATGGGACCTGGTTACGTCCGGAGGCAAATGCTCTCCTATGCAAAATCGTTGATTCACTTCCTGAGCCATGGGGTTTATGCGTTTTCGATGCTTGGCGACCATTAGATCTCCAAGCAGAGCTTTTTAATGCAGCCTACAAGGATCCAATTCTGCCTGAAGGTTTTGTGTCGCCTGCTAATAGAGAACCCCGACTTTGCCCACCGCACTTATCTGGCGGGACAGTTGACTGTAGCTTCACACTTCACGGGATCCCTCTTGGGTTAGGTACGGGTTTTGATGATTTCACCGATTTAGCGGCTGCTGACGCATTAGAGACTAAGAAAAGCATTGATAGAGATTTACGGAGGTGGCTTTACTGGTCCATGACTGAAGCCGGTTTCGTAGTTCTAAATTGTGAGTGGTGGCACTTTGAGTACGGTACGCGCCGATGGGGGGCGATACGTGGTAATGATCCGCTTTTCGGTCCTGCTGAAATCGGCGACTGATAATCCCATTAATGACATTAAAAATATGGAATTGTCCTCTACTATCCATCTGTGCACTCCAACTCCCCATATGCTCTCCGGCCACTAGTACTTTTCAAATACCTGGTAGCTCTTGGTTCTGTAGTTGTACTCCTCACAGGAGTTATGGCTTGTTCCAATTCCAATCAACCGACACTAGCGCCCATTGAAGTGACTGAAGAAGTCACTATGCAGCCAGCGACCCCTACAGTCAAACCCACGCCGATGTCGACACCAACACCGGTTCCGACACCATCGCCTACTCCAATTCCAACCCCGACACCGACGATTTTTGAACAAGGCGAAATAGATGGCATCACGCGGTCACCTTTTAATGGATTGGCCGTTGATGATGAGAGTCTTTCAAGAAGAATATTGGTGATCAAAGTCGATAACCATGAAGAGGCTCGACCACAATCTGGAATTGAGCTAACAGATATGATGATTGAAGTCTGGGTCGAAGGCATCACCAGATATTTAGCTGTTTTTCAAGCTTCTGATACTGACTTCGTTGGACCTATTCGGTCTATGAGGCCAACTGACTTTGCACTTCAGAACTCGTGGGCTTCAACATTTGTAAATTCAGGTGGACAGGACTGGATTCAAGCTATCGGAGATGCTTCTACTGCCCGATGGTTTATTGAACCACCTGGGTCTTTCCGCATATCTGCAAGACCGCGACCTTGGAATTTGTATGGCGACACGAATTCGTTACGAACCCTTGATACTCGAGGAACTTATTCAACTCCTTTAAGCCCACTTTGGGAGTTCGGAGATATGCCTAGTGATGCGGCTGTAGCGGAGGAAATACTTCTTAAATATTGGTTTGACTACACGACTTCTTGGTATTGGAACGAGGAAGAATTCCATTATGAGAAGAGCACCATAGGTCAGCCTCATTATTACTTAGACCCTAATAACAACGCTCATAGAATTTCTGCGGACACTCTTATCATGCTTGAGACTCTTTATTTTCTTACTTGTTATGGCTGTGAATCTGGATCTAATGTTCCTGTCGCCGAAACTGTTGGATCTGGTACTGCATGGGTTTTCCACGGAGGGAAAATGCAAAAAGGTAATTGGTCAAGATCTAGCGAGCGAGAATGGTTTTCTCTGACACTAGAAGACGGTTCTCCCATGCTTATCCCCCCTGGTCAAATCTGGATGACATTAGGTCGCAGGGATAATGTGATTGTTAATCAGAGCCTTGACTAATACTTCGGTCTTTCCCGGTTAATAAGACTGCGATTGTTGTTTGACCATCTATTTGGCCTGATTCAAATGAATTGATCGCTCCTGCTATAGAAGCAGCTCCCGTGGGTTCAGTTTGTATTCCTAAATTTGGAACAAGTTCGCTTGCTTGCGTTACTTGTTCTTCGCTCGCAACTACGCTACCGCCGTTACTAAGTAGCAATGAACGCACAACTCCCATCCAGTCGTAAGTAATATCATCAAGAATGCCAGTCGCTAAGCCTGTTGGGTTAGCCCATGGTTTCATAAGTTCAGACTGTTGCTCTTGGCAGTATTTAAGTACTTCGACGATGGGCTTTCCTATAGGTATCTTTTCCCAAGCTGCATCAAATGGGGCGCACCCCTCAGCTTGAACTGCCCAAATTCTGGGCACTTTTGAAAGTCTTTTAAATCGTGCTGCTTCGAACAGCCCTATTGCGCAACTGGTTAGGAGTGCTCCCCCACCTACTTGAATAAATAGATCATCAACAGGGTTTTCTTCAAGCACTTCAGCTAATTCCCACCCTATTGTTCGCCCACCATCAAGAGTAAGTATGTTCTCTGTGGCTTGAACTCCAAATGGTAGAGCACCACTTTCAATTGCCTTCTGGAATTCAATCATGCATGGGTCTCCAAGCTGACCTTTCTTTCTTTCACAAACATGGATTTGAGCTCCTAGAGATTCCAACTCTGAAACAATTGTGGCATTTGCCCATGTAGGAATGAACACATCTATCGGACGCCCAGCAGCTCGCGCTACGGTCGCTGCCCCTATTGCCGCATTCCCGCATGATGATATTGCAAGTCTTTTACTCTCTTCAATCGAATCGACAGCAAGGTGGAGTAGTAACCCCATCAGGTGACGTGCCTTATGGGAGCCACCTACATTTTGCGTCTCGTCTTTCCAAAGCACAAAGTCAGGTAACAGGTCTGAAGCATTTTCCCAGATTCCAGTGGGTGTTATTGTGAAGTTTGATTTAGTAGTGCTTTTGATAGCATCATCTATTTCCTTCACTAAGGATACGAATTCTTCGTCTTTCCACCCACGCTCAATTGCTTTATGCCATGACCACAACATTTTTCGCCACCGAATGTAAGGATTCAACTCTTCGTCACCTTTGTCAGGCCACTCTGCCGTGTCTGGTGTCAGTATCCAAGAAGTGTTGCTGTCGTGATATGAGTCCACGTTAGGCCGACACGCCAGTTTGCGCATTAAAATCGCGAATCATTTCATCCCAAATGGGTGGAAACTTATGCAATTCATTCCAAAATTCTTGTGATCGCCGTGCGTCAAAATCTTCTACGGGAATACCCTGCTGCTCAACCCATGTGTAATAGCCGAGGTTAAAGATCCGGTTTCTTCCGACATCATTGAGAATTTCTAAGTGTTGCGAATCTGCATTGACAACGTGAGTGGTAAAAATCTCATGTGCATCTTTAGCAGTGAATCCATCGGGGTACTTATCGCTCATCAAATGAGCTTTTTCGCTTTCATAAAGTTCGGATCCATCTGTTGCAACCGTCATGATTACGTCGTTGGGACCTAGGTTCAACTCTTTAGCAGTTTTGATAGAGGCCATCATGTTGCAGATAGAAGAGAACCCCAAATGCCTAAGATTATCTACAATTTCCGCTGGAACCTGATGTTCAGACTTTAGGTATTCCTTTCCGCTATCGGTTGTAAATACGAGGTTCAACCCATCTGTAGCTGCATCAGATATTCCGGCAACAATATCTGTATTCATGACATTATGGATCAAAGGTATATGTTTATCTCCTATCCCCTGTATGTTGTGTTCTCCATACCCGTTGTAAAGCATTGTCGGGCACTCAAGTGCCTCTACGGCGGTAATCTTTGCACCATAATCATCTTTTAGCCTGTCACCGGCAGCGAGTGTACCTGCCGACCCGGAAGCAAATGTGCAGGCAGCGAGGTTTAGCTGTGGTTGATTAGCTTTAAGAGTTTCAAATACATGACCTAATGCCCTACCCGTTACTGCATAGTGACCAATATGATTTGCATATTCAGAGAACTGGTTGAAGATAAAGTTTGATTCATCTTTTTCAAGTTCGTTACATGCATCATAGATTTCTTTGACATTACTTTCCGACCCAGGTGTTCGAATGATGTCGTCTGGGTTCATAACCCATTTATCTAACCAATCGAAGCGTTCTTGGCTCATGTTCTCTGGCAAAACAGCTACTCCACGGCTTCGCATTAAAGTAGATATCGCTATTCCCCCCCTGGCAAAGTTGCCTGTAGATGGCCATATGGCTCGATGGTGAGCCGGATTAAATTGCCCACTTATAACACGTGGCGCAAAGCAGGAATAGGCAGCTAGGACTTTATGAGCTGTGATCATGGGAAATCGGTTCCCAAAAGCCAATACGATTTTTGCGTCGACCCCTGTTAGCTCCGATGGAAGGACAATATGTTGCGGGACATCTACGGTTCCCCTTGCTCCATATTCATTGTACCAATGGACCCTGAAAAGGTTTAAAGGGTGAGCTTCGTTGGGGTCTATTTGCTTGAGTGCCTCGTTCACAGAATCGGATATCTTAGTAGGGTCCGCCAGTTCTTCGAAGGTAGGGAGCAAGATATTCTCTTCTTGAAATCTACTTACCGAGCTTTTGTAATTATCTTCATCAACTACAGCTTGAAGGAGGCCGAATCGTTCCAAATCTATACCTATTGACATATCATCAACCTATCGTCTCTTGCCATGATTTGGGAGTTCCATGGGTGAGTTTTCAGGTCCGATGAGGCGATATTTGTAGATACAGGGTACTGTGTTGCCGTGACTGATAGATCAATCGATCTCCTTGATGGTGAGTTCTATACGAATAATCCCTATGAGACATATCAATGGATGCGAGAAGAAGATCCTATCCATTGGGATGCCAACAATCAGATATGGGGTATCTCTCGGTATGACGACATTGTAGAAATTGAAAAAAATAAAGCAGTCTTCATCAATTCAGATAAGGAGAAGGGCGGATATCGTCCTAACCTGCCTGCGGATTCATCAATAATTGGATTAGATGATCCTCAACACAATGTTCGTAGATTGCTGGTTTCTAGAAGATTCACTCCTCGATCAGTAAATTCTTGGAGGCCACATATTACAGGTGCAGTGGAGCGCCTTCTTGATGATGCATTGTCCAATGAAAGACCGACCGATATTGTTGGTGAACTCGCTGCTCCTCTTCCAGCCATGATGATTGGGCATCTACTTGGGTTCCCTGACGATCTTTGGCCCTCACTTCATAGGTGGTCTGAAGAAACGATCGCTTTAGGCGGCGGACCTCGTTATCAAAACGAAGAGGGAACCAAAGCAGTTTTTGAGTTCGTGGAGGCCTGCATGAAACTTTATTCTGAGAAGAAGATAAATCCCTCAGATGACATAATGTCAGCTTGGATTGAGGCCGAATCTGAAGGTTTAAAAGATGGTTCAGATTTTGGTCTGGATCAAATAATAAGTGATTGTTTATTGTTACTTGATGGAGGAGCGGAAACAACCCGTACAGTGATTGCGAGATCGATGCTTCATCTTGCTAACTCACCCACTCAGTGGGAGCTCCTAAAGAAAGGTTCAGATCTTGAAATTGCCGTAGAGGAATTTATTCGATACGTAACCCCTATTCACAATATGTGCCGTGTCGCTACAGAGGATTACTTCATACATGGCAAAACGATACGCAAGGGAGACCAAGTCGTACTTATGTATTCTTCAGCAAATAGGGATTCAGAAAAATTTAATAACCCTGAACTACTTGACGTGACCAGAGACCCAAACCACCATATTGCTTTTGGCTTTGGCACTCACTTCTGTTTAGGTGCTTCTTTAGCTCGTCTCGAAATAAAGCTCTTCTACGAGCAACTAATTAACCGTGTAAAGAGCTTTGCTCTTGCTGGTGACCCTGTAGAGATGCCTAATGCTTTTGTTTATGGTTTAGCGTCTTGCCCTATGGATTTAACCCCAGAGACTAGCTAGGCCTGAGAGCAGATTTCAACAAGGGAACTAGATCATCTTTATGCTTTTCCAGTTGCTCACTTATTTGATTTGCCTCTAGCCCAGCAACATGTACGCGTATGTTGACTGTATCGCACCCGGAGTCATGCAGTATTTTAATTAAACGCTCAGCTGCTTGAGCACCATTTTGGCCGAGTACCGTACTATCTCCCTGAATCCAATTACTTTTAGCCTGATCACTTGCGTAGCTATGGTAGTGCTCCATTTGAGCTTGGATCTTTGATGCTGGCGGGCTTCCTATCCAAACACGACGGATTAGTATGACTGGTCCATTTCCTCCAGCCTCTCGATATGCAGATGATAGCTTGTTGGAAACTTCAGGAGATTGAAGTGAATCAAAGAGGATTCCTGCATTAAGTTTCGCAGCTCTTCTACATGCTTCAGCACTCTGTGCTGCTATTGCAATTGGAATTGGCTGAAGCTTGCATTGCTGTATAGCGAGATCTTTTGCAATTGGGTCTTCAGCTATTCCTCGGAGAGTATTCACGATCCAAGGAAGACTGCTTTTGAATCGAGTATTCTTTTCATCAAATGGAACTTCTGCAAGTTCGAAGTCAACTGGAAGCGCACCAGCTGCAAAACCTATTCCGACTCGATGTGGGTAAGCGCTGGATAGCCAAGCTATTTCTTCTGCAAGCATGGCACGTGGTTTAGTTGGGAGTAGTAGCGGGCAAGGAGAAACCCATATTTTTTCAGTCGCTGCTAAAAGAAACGCGCTGAGCTGAAGCGGGTTGGGTAAGTATCCAGGAAACCCTGCATGATGTTCACTGACCATGACTCCGTCATAGCCAACTTCCTCGGCAAGTTGGGCCTCTGCTCTCATTTGGTTTACCTGCTGAACTGATGTCCCCTCGGATGCATAGAGACGAAGCGATACGGAGCCTGTCCCTAATGACCTGTGAGACATTATGGAAGCTCTCCATGAAGTTCATCATCAGAAAAGTTGCCTAAAAACTGCGTGAATTGAGGCCCTCTTCTTAATGAATGCCCACCGTCAACATTTATGCACTGACCAGTGATCCACCTTGATTCGTGACTCAAGAGAAATTTTACAAGTGCAGCGACATCGTATGGTTGGCCAACGTCTCCAAGTGGCGTGTTTTCTATATAGCTGTTGAATATCTCACTATCTCTAGGAATGCCTTCCATAATCTCAGTCTCAATAAAACCTGGACGAACTGCATTAAAGCGAATATTTGCTGGCCCATACTCGTCAGCCGCATTCCGAATGATTGCTTCAATACCAGCTTTGGCGGCAGGATACGCCCCGAACCAAAGATGGGTTAAATGACTTGCTATAGATGACATCCCCACAAATGAAGCTTTGTCAGACTTTCGCAACATTGGAACAGCATGCTTGATGCAAAGCATCGTGCCGAGGACGTTCAAGTTTAAAACTCTCGAGAACTCTTCCGCCTTTTGCATGTGGTACGGAACTATTGCTCCTCCCCCTCCTGCATTTGCAACAACTCCGTCAAGCCCCTTACCAAATTCATCAGCAGCTAAAACGGTCTTGAGGACCTGATCTTCATCGGTTACGTCACAAATCACATATTGTATTGCTCCGCCCTTTTGTTGGCTTTCAACTATTCCTTGAACAGATTGTTTCAATTTCTCTTCGGTCCGTCCACATATGGTCACAAGCGCCCCATTAGAGTACATTTCAGCCGCGCAAGCCTTTCCGATACCAGTCCCCCCTCCGGTGATGAGAACTCCAAAATTTTCTAAATCTTTTTTCATGCCAACTCCAAAGCTTTAACTATCCTTTTCCAATTCACCCTTTAGGAGACTAGAAATTCCTGGGAAACCAACAATTTTCCCCCACTCACGTTCCAAATAATAGGCGACTAATATGATCACCGCTGTTGTGTACACCCAATTCACGAAGAATCTAATAATCAAATAACCATCGACCGAAGCATTGTTGTACAGCCAGATATCGAAACCAGAACTTATTAGTAATGCAAGTCCTAATATGTAGGCGACTCGGTTAACTCCTTTTTGGAAAGCCGGATGGTCTGTACTGAATTTATTGGAATAGATAAATTTCTTGATCTGCTTTGTCAAATATCCACGAGATAGTAACGCTGTAGAAATAAGTCCAATTCCTACAGAAGCTTTAGTCCCAATTCCAATTCCAAAATATACAGCTTCGCTGTCAGTAATTATTCCTATGACTCCTCTGGTTACAATCCCTGCCGTCACTATAGGTATAAACTTTCCAATAGGATGTCCGTTTCGATACCTTCGGATGGAGATTGCAACAGACCAAACCGTTGCTGCGACAATGGCCTGTGCCAAACCCAGCAGTCTGTTGAAGATGATAAACAAAACAATTGGCATGACTGATTCCCATGGGTTCTGCTTTACCCGTGAATTATCTGGTGAACCAGATTTATTTGAATCTTCTTCAGCCACATATTCATTTTGCTTCTTTAGAGAAAGAATTACACAATATGCGGTGAAATTTAGTTGAGTCTAAAGTTATAAATAGCCAAGGGAGGGATTTTGGGAACTATAGCAATAACGGGATCTGCATCGGGCATCGGGGCTGCAACCCGAGAGTTGATGGAATCTCGATCTGCAGACGTTATTGGCATTGATATCCGAGATGCAGAGATTGAAGCTGATTTGGGGACATCTGAAGGAAGGGAGGAAGCAATTAATGCAACGCTTGAAATGGCTGGAGGCAAACTTGATGGGTTAGTGACGTGTGCTGGTGTTTCAGTTCCCTTCAACCCGAAACTAATGCTTTCAATTAATTGGTTTGGCACGATGGAACTTTTAGAGGGGCTGAAAGATGCCTTAGCCAAAGGCAATGAGAACTCATACGTTGTAGCTGTATCCTCGAACTCAACTACGATTACTCCAAATATTCCCGATGAGCTTGTTAATTCCTGTCTAGCTCGTGACGAGCCAACAGCCTATGAACTTCTTGATGCGCTTGATAGCCCACTGGATATGGCAATATCATATGCAGCATCTAAATTAGCGGTTGCTAGATATGTTCGCGTAAATGCACCATCAGGAGATTGGGCAGGAAATGGAATTCGTTTAAACGCTATCTGTCCAGGAGCAATCATGACCCCGTTGCTCAAAAACAGTATAAAAGATCCTATATTTGGGCCTGCTGTTGAGCAGTTACCGATTCCTGTCGGAGACTTTGGCTCTCCTGAGCTCATAGCTAAATGGATAGCTATGATGCTTTCCCCAGCTGCAGATTTCATGTGTGGATCGCTAGTTTATGTTGATGGCGGTTCAGATGCTTTAATTCGTCCAAACGATTGGCCACGATCCTTTACTATCTGATGCGCATTCTTTCCTTGTCTTCATGTTGCAAGACTATTTTGGGTCACTTAGCATCACTCAAAGGATAAAGGAGGAATAATGTACCCTGGTGAAATAGCAAAATCGACCCCAGATAAACCTGCGATAATCATGTCTGATACAGGTGAATCGATGTCATTCCTTGAACTTCATGAGTATGCAGAAAGAATGGCAAACCTATTTCAGGCAGCTGGGTTAAAACCCGGCGACCATGTCGCATTATGCCTTGAAAACCGTATGGAATTTTTATCCATCTGTTGGGGCGCCCACTATGCAGGCTTGTATTACACAGCGATAAGCTCTCGGCTTACGGCACCTGAGATGGCTTATATCATTAACGATTGCGGTGCTGGCGCTTTCATTACCTCCACTTACAAAGCAGAGGAAGCTATCGAGTTAGAAGACGATATACCAAATGTTTTTTTGCGACTTAGTGTGGGAGGAAATATTGATGGCTACGATCAACTGGAAGGCCTATTAGCAGAACAGCCAGTTACGCCTGCCGGACCAAGGGTTGAGGGCGCTGACATGCTCTACTCATCTGGTACAACTGGACGCCCAAAGGGGGTCAAAGTTCCATTGCCGGACACCGCTCTGGGAGATACAGATGGTGTTACGGCCTTACTTGGTCTTTTATTTGGCGCTAATCAAAACACTGTTTACCTATCTCCAGCTCCCTTGTATCACGCTGCACCACTTCGATTCTGTCGTGGAATACACAAGATTGGCGGAACCGTAATTGTGATGCCGAGATTCGACCCCCTAGAGCTTCTTCAAAGTATCCAGCGATATAAAGCAACATTTATGCAAGTAGTTCCAACAATGTTCGTCAGACTGTTAAAGCTAGATAAAACCGAGCGCGAAGCTTTCGATGTCTCCTCGCTTGAGTCTGTGGTCCATGCCGCAGCACCATGCCCAATTCCAGTGAAGAAGCAAATGATTGAGTGGTGGGGAAAAATTATTCATGAGTACTATGCCGGCACCGAGGGTAATGGATTCTGCTATTGCAACAGTGAAGATTGGCTAAGTCATGAAGGAACGGTAGGAAAAGCAATATTGGGGATATTACACATTGTTGATGATGACGGAGCTGAGCTTCCAGTCGGAGAGATAGGAGGAGTTTACTTTGAAAGTGATGGCAATTTTGAATACCACAATGACCCGGAAAAGACTGAAAGCGCGAAGCTAAATAATGGCTGGTCGACTTTAGGTGATATCGGAAAAATTGATGAAGATGGTTTCTTATACCTAACAGATAGGAAAGCTTTTATGATCATTTCGGGAGGAGTTAATATCTACCCTCAAGAGGCCGAGAATGTCTTAACAATGCACGAGAAAGTTCTCGACGTTGCGGTTTTCGGAGTTCCCAACGACGATTTAGGTGAAGAGGTCAAAGCAGTCGTTCAACTTATTAACCCCGATCAAGCATCACCAGAAGTTGAAAGAGAGCTTCTGTCTTATTGTCAAGAACAACTCGCAAAAGTGAAGTGCCCAAGAAGCATTGACTTCCGAGATGAACTTCCAAGGCACCCTACTGGAAAGCTTTATAAACGACTGCTGCGTGATGAGTATTGGGGCGATAGCGAAAGTCGAATAGTTTAGGGACATATGAATATTGATGAGATAAATGATCATTTTGAGATCGAACGGTTAATGACTAAATATGTCGAAGCGATAGACAACAAAGACTGGAATATGCTCGACGAAGTCTTTACAGAAGGCGCATTCTTAGACTACGAAAGTTCGGGTGGCCCTGATGGGAAAGGCGACTACCCTACTATCAAGAAATGGCTTCAGAAGAATTTATCTATGTTTCCGATGACACAGCATATGATCGGCAAGTCATTTATTGAATACCATGGGGATTCTGCAAAATGCAGAACTATGTTCCATA
>CAJWRY010000008.1 GCA_913046155.1 uncultured Candidatus Nemicrothrix sp.
CGCAGTTATGGCTGGAATGAAGGTAGTTGTTGTTGACTGTGACGAGAATGGAAATGTTGATTTAGTAGACTTGGCGAATAAGGCAGAGCAGCACTCTAATGATTTAAGCGCAATCATGATCACCTATCCTTCAACGCATGGTGTATATGAGGAAACTGTCTCTGATATATGCGAAATTATTCATGATCATGGCGGACAAGTCTATCTCGACGGAGCAAATCTCAATGCGCTTGTCGGAATCGCTCAACCGGGGAAATTTGGAGCAGATGTTTCTCACCTAAATTTGCATAAGACATTTTGCATTCCACATGGAGGCGGAGGGCCAGGAGTCGGCCCTGTAGCTGTCGCTGAACATCTTCGTGAATATCTCCCGTCTCATCCATTAGTACCTGAATTGGAATCTGCAAGTGTTGTCGGAAGCGTGAGTGGGGCCCCATGGGGATCTGCGGGGATTCTCCCAATATCTTGGGCATACATAGCAATGATGGGCGCTGATGGGCTTACGCTTGCAACCAAGACTGCAATTTTGAGTGCAAATTACGTAGCCAAGCGCTTATCTGAACACTACGACATACTTTTTACCGGCAAGAATGGTTACATCGCTCATGAGTGCATTATTGATATACGTCCCATTAACATGAGTTGCGGAGTTTCTGCTGATGACATTGCGAAGCGTTTAATGGATTTCGGTTTCCACGCTCCAACTATGTCATTTCCTGTCCCTGGTACGCTAATGATAGAACCCACTGAATCTGAATCTTTAGCTGAAATTGATAAATTCTGTGATGCCATGATTGCTATTAAGCAAGAGATCAATCAGATAGTTGATGGATCCTACATGTACGAGAACTCAATGTTACGAAATGCGCCCCACACTGCTGAGTGTGCGGTTTCGTCAGACTGGGATCTTCCTTATTCGCGTGAAGAGGCTGTATATCCGCTACTTTCAGCAAAAGATGAAAAGTATTGGCCTCCGGTGGGGAGGATTGACGGAGCATACGGTGATAAAAACCTTGTCTGCAGTTGCCCTAGTATTGAGGAATTTCAAGATTAACTTATACTCATAATTGAAAGGTTGAGTAATGCCGGATGCACTTGTAGATATCAGAAACCATGTTATGACTGTTACCTTGAATAGGCCAAAGCGCATGAATGCCATATCGGGGCCGATGATTGTACGAATGTACGATGCATTTGTTGAAGCCTCAGAGAATGACGATATTCGCTGCATAATCGTTACTGGTGCTGAAGGCAATTTCACTTCCGGCGCTGATCTAAAAGCTATGTCGGGCGATGCTGATGACGTTGATACTGGTGTTGACATGAGGGCTAGGTCTAAGGAAGATCCAGAGATCCATTGGAAAGGACTTTTGCGGTCATATAGACCCTCTAAACCGCTCATTGCTGCAGTTGAAGGTGTTGCTATAGCGGGTGGAACAGAAATTCTTCAAGCAATGGATATCCGAATAGCTGGAGAGAGTGCGAAATTTGGCATTTCCGAAGCGCGATGGAGTCTCTACCCGATGGGTGGTTCTGCAGTGAGACTCCCCCGTCAAATTCCTTACACAGTTGCTGCCGAACTTCTGCTTACTGGAAAACATATTTCTGCTAAAGAAGCTAAGGATATAGGTTTAATTGGACACGTTGTTCCTGACGGTCAAGCATTAGCGAAGGCTATGGAGATAGCTGAAATGATTGCTAACAATGGACCGCTTGCAGTTGAGGCGATCTTAAAGACCCTTCATGAAACTAGCGGGATGACTGAGAAGGAAGCCCTAGATTATGAATATGATTATGGATGGGCGGTTTTTGCGAGTGAAGATGCGAAAGAAGGACCGAAAGCTTTTTCGCAAAAGCGTAAACCGGATTTTAAACGAAAATAGTTTCAGAACTCCTGATTAATTAATGCATCGCCATCTAGTATGCGAATGGCGTTTTGAATGAAAAGATTAATTGCGTTCTTTTCGTATTCGTCAAAGGAAACTGAGCAATGCGGAGATAGATATAAGTTCGGTGCGGCCCATAGATCACTGTTAGCGGATAGAGGTTCATTTCGGACCACGTCCAGGATGGCTGCTCTGAGGTGACCGTTAGAGAGGTAGTGAGCTAAATCTGCTTCGACAACATGTATTCCCCTTGCGATATTTATAAAGATTGAACCCTTTTTCATTTTGGAGAATTTAGATTCGTTAAAGAGATCTTTTGTTTCCTTTGTCGAGGGGGCAGCCATAACGACCACATCAGACTCTCCGAGAAGCACATCAATATCAGAAAATGGGTAAAGACGATCTACTGAGTCCGGAACGGCGTATTCCAAGTGCTTCCTGATACCCAATACTCGCATTTCGAATGCTTTAGCCCGTTTTGCGATTTCTTTACCTATTGAACCAATACCAACGATCCCTATTGTTTTTCCTTTCAGTTGATTCCCAAATTTAGCGTGCCAGATTTTTTCTCTTTGCTGTTCGTCTAGTTTCCGTAAATGCTTCATCTCCTGTAGCAGTCGTGAGAAAACGAATTCAGCTATGGCATCTGAGGCTATTCCTTTGGCAGTTGTTAAGACAATTCCGGTTTCTTTCAGTTCATTGCTGTTGATATGATCATGCCCGGCTGAGACACCTTGAACCCATTTTAGATTTGGAAATAGTGAAGGGACATTGGTCGGTAAGTCCATGGCGATTATTGAGTTACATTCTGCCCAAATATTGAGGTAATTATCAGGCACCAAAGGTTCTTCAATGTTCATAGGATTTACCCCTTGGTTTAATCCTCGGCTGGATCTTAATTCAGTACTCTCAAGATACGGAGTTAAGTAAAATTCAAATGGATAATTTTCAGCCAAAGAAGATAGATCGCTCTCTCCTGATCTGAGAGGAAAAAGAACTGCTGTTTTCAGCGTTTCCATTTCGATTAACTCCTTGATTGATGATTATAAGACTAGCCCCCTATTCAGCATCTCTGGTAGAAAGGAACAATGATTAAAGAAAGAAGCAGCGTAGTTATTACTGGAGGTGCAAGCGGGATAGGGAAAGCTTTAGCTTTTCGTTTTGGCAAAGAGGGGCATGACATAATCATTGGTGATGTTGAGGAGGCAGCTCTAGAGATCGCAATTTCAGAACTTAGATCTGAGGAAATATTGGCCACGGGTATCGTAGTCGATGTCTCCGATCTTGATTCTGTCCGTTCGTTCCGGGATCAAATCTTTTCGGAGTTTTCACCCCCCTACATACTTTGCTTAAATGCAGGAGTTGGGGCCGGGGGTTCAATTTCAGAATCTTCTGTACTTGACTGGGAGTGGGTACTGGGTGTGAATTTGTGGGGCGTTATCTATGGTTTGAACACTTTCCTGCCGTTTATGGAAGATAATAATAACGGGCATATCATTATCACTTCATCAATTGCTGGTCACCTTTCTTACCCAAATATGGGCGTTTATAACGCATCAAAACACGCAGTCTTGAGCATTGCTGAAACACTTTGCTATGAATTGCAAGAGAAAGGCATCGAAGTTGGGGTCAGCGTACTCTGCCCCGGCCTCGTGAAGACGAATATTTTAGATAGCGAGAGAAATAGACCGGAGATTTTGACTAGCAATGTTTCTCTGAATGAACCAGATGACCAGGATACTCGCAAAGAGGCTGTTAGAGAGATTTACAATCTGGCGCTGGATCCTGATAGCGTTGCCGACTTAGTATTTAAAGCTGTTGAGTCAAAGCAGTTCTATATCTTTACAGAAAATACATTTCAGGACGCTATTAAGACTCGGCATAGGGACATAGAATTAGTGCGAAATCCAATGCTGGGCGCAAATTTGGTTGAAGAGCATTTAAATGACACTGACTGAAACAAGATCTCGATAATGACAGATTTTGATGTAATTATTATTGGTACGGGGTCGGGAAATACGATAATCACACCCGAATTCGACGATCTTAATATAGCGATTATAGAGAAAGGCACTTTCGGTGGCACTTGCCTCAATAGAGGTTGCATTCCTTCAAAAATGCTCATTTATGTTGCTGATGTTTTAACAGAGATTAAGCGCTCTGGTGACTTAGGAATCGCTGCAGAGAATTATTCGGCAAATTGGCAGGGAATACAGGAGCGAATATTTAGCCGAATTGATCCAATTGCAAGTGCAGGCGAATCGTACCGACATAGCCTTCCGAATGTCACGGTTTTTAATGGGGAAGCTTCATTTATTTCAGGTGACGAAATAATCATTGATGATGTGATTATTACGGGTAAGCAAATAGTGATTGCGACTGGCGCAACACCTGTAATACCAGAAATAGACGGGTTGTCTAAAGTTAGCTATCACACTTCAGATACGATCATGCGGATTGCGGAACTACCGAAGCGTCTTGGCATTATCGGAGGTGGCTATATTGCTGTAGAGCTAGCTCATGTCTTTAGCTCATTTGGTTGCGAGGTTACGATGCTCGTGAGGGGAAATACCCTCATCTCCAAGGAAGACCTTTCCATTCGGGAACGTTTCAATAAGGTCTTTCAGGAAAAAGTCGATTTACGTTTTGAGGCAACCGTTAGCAAAGTGCGGCAAGGCAGTAACGGTATTCGGCTAAACTTTGAAGATGAGACGTTAGATGTTCTGGAGGTAGACGAGTTACTTTTGGCTACTGGTCGCCTTCCAGATTTAGACTCACTCAAAATTAGAGCTGCAAACATAGATACTACTGATGGTTATATCGTTACTGATCAGTACATGAGAACAACTGCTGACAACATTTGGGCTTTGGGCGACGTCACAAACCCTGCCCAACTTAAACACACTGCAAATGCTGAAGCGAAAATTGTTTCTCACAACCTTATAAACAAGAAGTTAATAAAAGTGGACTTAGATCCTACCCCGCATGCTATTTTTTCAAATCCGCAGGTTGCTTCAGTAGGCTACACAGAGCAAGACGCCAAAGCTGCAGAGATGCAGTATGTGGTTGCAGTTGAAGAGTATGGGGACGTTGCCTATGGATGGGCAATGGAAGAAAAGACTGGAATATGTAAAGTTATCGCAGATCCTAGAACAGGGTTGCTCATTGGCGCCCATATTTTAGGACCACAGGCTTCAACGTTGATTCATCAACTCATTCAAGGAATGAAATTTGGGCAGACAGTTGCTGAATTAGCCTCTGGATTTCTATACGTTCACCCTGCTTTAAACGAAGTTGTCGAAAATGCTCTCATTAAAGTCGCAGCATTGTGTGAGTAATTTTCATAATTTTTTGCTTTCATTTTTAATGCACAGCAAACTACGCAAGAACTGTCCTAAAATGTCTACATGAGTAGTTCACTTGGTTCTATTTTCCGTATTCACACTTTTGGCGAATCACATGGCCCCGCGGTAGGGGTCGTGATTGATGGATGTCCACCACGCCTTCCAATAACGAGTGAAGAGATTCAGATTGACCTTAACAGGCGACGACCTGGTCAGAGCAGCCTTGTCACCCAGCGCGATGAAAAAGACGCTGTTGAGATACTGAGTGGCTGGAAAGACGGATTCACCCTTGGAACTCCAATGGCTCTTCTTGTTCGCAATCAGGACCACATCAGCGGAGCCTATGATCATTTGAAGGATGTATACAGGCCATCGCATGCAGATTTCACAACAGACCAGAAATACGGCATCCGAGCCCATGAGGGCGGAGGAAGATCCAGCGCAAGGGAAACTATAGGACGGGTGGCTGCAGGCGCTGTAGCCCGCAAGCTTCTCTCTATGTCTGCTGGAATGGAAATTTTGGCATGGGTACATCAGATACATCAAATTTCTGGATCGTACGAGATTGAAAAAGTCACACTTGATGATGTCGAGTCTTCCCCAACGCGATGTCCTGACCCAAGTGCCGCTACAAAAATGACTAAAGCTATTGAAAAGGCCCGAAAGAATGGAGATAGCCTCGGTGGCATTGTCCAGTGTCGGGTCTCTAACGTGCCCACTGGTTTAGGAGACCCCGTCTTTTCAAAATTGGAAGCTGAACTTGCCAAAGGGATGATGAGCTTGCCGGCCTCAAAAGGGTTTGATATCGGAAGCGGATTTGCGAGTATTGAGATGACCGGAAGCGAACATAATGACGCATTTGTTCTAGATCAATCCGGAAATGTCACTACTGCAAGCAATTACTCAGGAGGCATTCAAGGTGGTATTACTAATGGGTCAAATATATCATTTCGTGTTGCTTTCAAACCCACGGCAACAATTTCCAGTTCGCAAAAGACGGTCAATACGAGCGGTGAGGAAATTGAACTAGAAGCCAAAGGACGTCATGATCCATGCGTGCTTCCCCGAGCAGTACCCATGGTTGAAGCTATGGGTTGCCTAATTTTGGCTGATGCTCTGCTTCGACAATCTGCTGTCAATTACCTTTAAGAATTTTTTTCCGTAGTATAAAATGGAAGCTTTACTACTGTTGCTTCTTCTTCGTTTCTTCTACCTTGAATCATAACCTTATCTCCGAGAGATACTTTCGTTTCTAATAGCGCTATTGCAATTCCGCATTCAAGTATTGGAGAGTAATTTCCGCTGGTGACTTCACCCAATGACTTTCCGTCTTTAACAATTACTTGACCAGTGCGTGGAGGACGCCTTCCATCGGTTTTTAGTCCGAAGAGCTTTCTCGAGAGACCATTCCGAAGCTCTTCCTCTACTGCCTTTTTGCCCAAGAAATTTGTTTTATCCATAGCAACCACCCACTTCATATTGGCTTCAGAAGAACTGATAGTCGGGGAAAGTTCATTTCCATGAAGAGGTAAACCTGCTTCTAGCCGAAGAGTATCACGAGCTCCTAGTCCCGCAGGTTTTGCGCCATGCCGAATCAACTCCTCCCATAAAGCAGCAGCTGTAGATAATGGAACGCTGATTTCTACCCCATCTTCTCCTGTGTAACCTGTTCCCGCTGCGGTCAAGATAGAGGAATTGTATTCAATCTGCTTGACATGGAATCGCTGGATTTCGGCAAGTTCTGAAGACGTCTTTCCTAAGATTTCGCGTGATTTAGGTCCTTGGATTGCTATAACCGATCTCTCTTTCGTTACATCCGAATACCTCAAATCACCCGTAAAGCATGCCAATGCATCTCTCACTCGTTTTGTATTAGAAGCGTTAGGCATTATATGAAATAAAGAATCATGAATCCACCAGATGATCACATCATCTACTACACCACCTGATTCATTCAGTAAGTGGCTGTATTGAGCTCGTCCGGGTGCAATGCGATTCAGATCATTTGTGAATGTTGATTGAATAGCTATCAATGCATCGCTACCCGAAACCTCTAAGGTTCCAAGGTGCGACACGTCAAATATTGAACATTCTGTTCTGCATGTTTTATGCTCCTGAAGTGTTCCTTCAGAATAAACTAGAGGCATACTCCATCCACCGAATTCCGCAAATTTTGCTCCGTTTGATAGATGCAAGCTGTGGAGTGGAGATTGAAGAAGCGGCTCAGTCACAGAGCTTTTTAGCTTCCTGTTCCAGTATTCAGCTGAGAGTTTGCACTATTCTTTTCAGCGATTGGCCTCAATTCGACGATTGCAGAATCGACTTCCTCCTTCACTGTTGCCAGTGGCAGGATGTTCAGCACACCTTGTCCCTTTTGAAGGATGTCAATGAGTTCGTCGCCGCTCTTTACGAGCACAGTCTTATTGCCAGAAATTACGAGATTCACCTTAGTCACATCTTGGGATAGTTGATCTTTGAGATATTCAAATATTTCTCGTATCTTTTCAACTTTAATACCGCCATCAATTAGATTTTTGATCACTCTAAGCTCCAGTAGATCTTTATAGGAATATCGGCGACGGCTTCCGCTACCTTCTCCTTTTTCAATTGAAGGTGATATCAATTCTGTACGAGTCCAATAATCTAGTTGCCGGTAGGATATCCCTACTATTTCAGTTACTTTTTTGCCCGAAAATGACATCTCGACGTTTGTTTGCTCCATGGCTGCCTTCCTTTAATCACATTGCAGAAATTACGTCGTTGTAAGTAATAAGAGTGTAAGGAAGAATTACGATTAATCCAACTTTGCATTACAAAGTTAGATTAAGCAGAAAAATCTTCTGGACTCACATCATCCAAGAAATCTCTAAATTCTGAGAGAACATCTTCTTCGGAATCTTCAATATCCTCACGAATTTTGTGTCCTGCGGCAGCAAGTACTGCTTCCTCAGCATAAATCGGAGATGACATTCTAACAGCTAACGCAATAGCATCGCTTGGCCTACTACTTATAGTTTTGGTACCATCAACCGTTTCAAAATGTATCTCAGCAAAGAAGGTTTTATCATCTATTTCGGTTACAACAACTTTTGTCAACGATGCATTCATTTCTTTTAAAGCGGTAGCAAAAAGGTCATGTGTCATTGGGCGTGGAGGACTGTCGTTTCGCAAATGAATATCGATAGCATTCGCTTCGGCGTTGCCGATAAAAATTGGAAGCACTAATCCACGCTCATTCGTTTCTTTCAGAAGCACGATGGGTGCTGGTCCGGGAAATTCAACTCTTACTCCGACCAGTTCCATTTCGATCATACTGAAAACATAACTGGAATTATCCTAAAATACTCACTGTCTATTCAGCTAATACCGGTATTCCCATGAAGTGCTCTTCTGAGTAGCAATGTTTTCAATTCGCTGCTCAGTCTGGCCAACTCGACTATCGCTTTTATCGCTCTCTTTCCTTGTAAGCCTGTAAGCCTTTGGTCAATTAATAGTGCTTCGGCATCAGCACCTCGCTTGATATGCCTGAGATGGCGAGGCTCTATCCCATATGAGTAGAATCGTGAAACTATTTGAGTGACAAACAAATCATCTGCATTGTACATCTCACCTAGCGACTGATTTCTTTTTGGTAATATCCCATATGCGTCCAGCTCCTTAAATTTGTCCTCAGATAAGCCTGTTCGCTTAAGAAGCTCAGCTTTAGTAAATTCAAGAGACTCATCGGGTGGAGATGATGGGTCAAGTTGCGGCAGCTGAAAATTTTCTGAGCGTTCACTATTGCCGTCTCCTACAAGGCGCTCCTTGATAACTTTCAAAGGCAGAAAATGGTCTCGTTGAAGACTCAGCACCCATCTAAGTTGATTTACATCCTTTTCGCTATAACGCCTATAGCCCGAAGTTGATCTCTCCGGGCTAATTAAACCTTTAGATTCTAAGAAGCGCACTTTAGACACTGAAATATCAGGGAAGTCTGCCTCCAGTAATTTCACAAGCTTACCGATTGAGAAGTAAGAAGGAGTCGCCCCCACTAGTTACTTTCTTGAAAATAGACGAGCTTAAATTTTCCTATCTGGAGAACATCGCCTGGGACTAGCTGTTGGGTTGAATCTATTTGTCGTTGATTTAAGTAAGTTCCATTTAGGGATCCCACGTCTACAACTCTAGCTTCATCACCTGTTAAGATAACCTCGGCATGCCGTCTGGAGACAGTAATATCATCAAAGAAAATGCTGCTTTCTGGATGTCGTCCTAACGTTGATGTTCCGTCATCAAGTAGATATTTAGAACCTGCTATCGGTCCATCAGTGACTACAAATCCTGCACCGGTAACTTTTTCTTTGGCGCTTGCAATGTCATCGATTGACAATGTCTCTGTTGGGTCCTCGTTCATAGCATCTTCTGACATTTAACCTTCTACTAACTCTCGGTAATCTTTAGCTGATAGCAAACTTTCAGTAGAAGTTGTTTCGGAAAGTTTGAGTATAAAAATCCACCCTTCTCCATAAGGGTCGCCGTTGAGGAGTTCTGGGCTATCGTCAAGCTCTTGATTAATTTCAATTATCTCTCCTTCTAAGGGAGCATATATATCCGAAACAGATTTTGTCGATTCAACTTCGGTCACGGTTTCGCCGACGGTAACTCGCTTTCCAAGCTCAGGGATATCAACGAAAACAACATCTCCGAGTGCATCTTGGGCGTAATCAGTGATACCGACTTTAGCCCTCTCTCCCTCAATCATTACCCACTCATGATCAACTGTGTATTTAAGATTCTCAGGAATATTCATACTCTGACCTTACATCATGCAATTACAATTTTGAATTCAAATATCGAGAACGACTTATACCGATTTGTTTGATTAGTGAGGTGAGCCACTAAAGCATCTCCTCGCGTTCCTCTCGTAAGGCGGTTATTGCCAGCGGAATGTAACCGAAAGCAGCGATGTAGTGTAAAGCTAAAGATGGAACACCTATTACATACGCAATGACTTCGTATGTTGTTGATTGCCCTCCATCTACTGCAGTTGAAAGCAAAAATAGAGGAAATGCAAACATCAAACCAAAGCTGCTTGTCTTGCCTACCCAAGTTACCTTTAAAGCACGGGCACCGAGTGCACCTAAAATTAGCGCGGCTATTGCTACAACACCTTCTCGGACTAGAGTAAGAATCCCGAACCACACCGCTACTGACTCGTCAATAATCATGGTAAATACAGCTACCAAGAACATTATTCTGTCCGCAGTCGGATCAAGCACTTTGCCAAGTTCCGAAACTTGATTAAATCTTCTAGCGATCCAGCCATCTACCCAATCTGTAGCTCCCAAAATACCCAGAAGTGCAGCGGCTGCCAAAGGACGGTTCTCCCCTATCAACAACCAGACAAAGACCGGTACGGCTGCTAAACGCAGAATTGAAATAAGGTTAGGAACCGTAAAAGCGTTATCACGCCATCTTTCATGAGTCTGATTGGGTTCTTTCATTTACTTAGCATACGCTTATGTGCAGCAAGTGGAAAGGACTATACGTGGCTAGTGTCTTTACAGAAATAATTAACGGCAATCTGCCAGCGCACGCTATTTGGCGTGATGAGGAGTGCGTTAGTTTTCTTTCAATTAACCCGATAAGCAATGGACACTGCTTAGTCGTTCCTATTGATGAAGTCGATCATTGGGTTGACTTACCTTCGGATAAAGTGGGGCACCTACTTGAAGTAGCTTCAATAATTGGACAATCGCAGATGAGAGCTTTTAACCCAAATCGGATAGGGCAGATGATTGCTGGCTTTGAAGTTCCTCATACTCATTTACATGTATTGCCCATAAATGATATGGCAGACTTAGATTTTCGCAATGCTACTAGTAACGTTGATCATCGCCAGCTTGCCGAATATGCAAAATTGATAAGAAATAATATTCATGCGTCAAGACTGGATAACGTCGTTGAATCCTTCGTCATTCAATAGGTTCTAAGCCAGCTGCCACCGCCGCTTGGGGTGTAACATACGCTTCAATTCCTGCTTCATTAAATACTTGCACGAACCGCTTGCTTACTTTCAGTTCGGACTGGAAATCAAGTACATCCACTCCAGTCCAAGCCACGGGCACTTCTGTTCTGTCGAATATAAACCAATCCACGTTACGAACTGCATCCTCGGCAAGTTTATCATCATAGTTTTCTGGCACTTGAAACTCCCATAACGCTACCCGTTCAGTCAATAGAGGAAGAAGTTTCGGGGCTGCCCGAACTACTGCTTCTTCTGGAATTAATTCAGCGACATCAAGGCGCGCTTGGTCAACAGGTTGCCTCCTACCCCACTCCCAAGGATCCTCGTAAGGGGATGCTACAGAGTTTGAAACAAAGAAAACTGAAGCTGTTATCAATAGCGCCCCGATAACTGTCCTGTCTACGTTCACTCGTTGCACTATTATCCGCCCAGTTTTACGAAGCGCGAATACCAATGCGATAAACATACAGACTATAACGGGTACTCTCTGACCAGATTCAGTCAGTTCATTCGTGGGCACATCAGCCGTAAGGTAAAGAGCGAACAAAGGTAGCGCTGGCAATAGATACCGGGGTGCAACCATCGGAAGAAAGAGTAAGGGCGCAAGTAAGGCTACAGCTACTTGAAAGTTCGGCTCGGAGAATAGTTCGTTGATGAAGGTTAATGGGTTGATTAGAATACCCCACAAGACGTCAAAAGGATTTCCGGAACCATATTGTGCAAACGCTTCCAAATGCGGGTATACCCCACCGTTGTATAGGGGCTGTATTCCAAGAATAAATATTGTTGACCACGCCATCCCTAAAGCTATTGTTTGATACCCCAGCCTTTTCTTCCCCTCAAGTATCCAGAGTATTCCAAAACCAGCTATCAGGAGTCCAAGGTCGGCCCTTGATAATAAGGCTAATGCTGCCATAAACCAGTATTTATATTTCTTGTTGGTGTATGCACACAATACGAATGAAAGCATCGCAGGTACGGCAAAAGTTTCGAGTCTGAAACCTGAAAGGTTGAGCGAATGTATAGCGCTATAAGATCCATATATAGCGACTACAACGCTGCTTGTTCCTGCCCTTAAGTCTGCTACATCTCTTGATAGTCGCCAGATAGGAATTATCGCGAAGGATAATGCAGCAGACTGAATGACTATCAAAGTGATCGCCGTTGGGAATATTGCAGTTAGTAAAGCGACTGGGTATATCAAAAAACCGCCTTGGCTTGCGAGATAATTCTGTCCAAGAAGTGAAGATTCGGGTGTATATCCCTCACCGATTAGCCAGACAGATTGCATAACTGCAGCCAAATCGGAAGTTTGAGAAAGTTCGCGTGATTTTGCCAATGCAAGAAGAATGAATATGATCCAAACGACGGATCCGGCTATCCAAGGAAAAGTTCTATCAAATACCGCGCTCTCAAACCTTGCTTGCCAACGGAGTAGCCTGTATTCAAGTCGTTTACGCCAACTGATTGCCATTGAGATATCTTAACCTTCTGGGAGAATTTTAGTTTCTATCTATGCTTTTAGTTACACCACACATAACCCCCGCTGGTCGTTGTAGAGGCTGACGCTGAGTTACTAAGGTCTAATCGTTCATATAGAATTCAAGTTGGTTCAGCAAAAATTACAGTTCTTTTATCATTGCAACTATCCGTATCTAGGTAGTCTGTATAAGTTAGAGATATGGGATACGAAATAGCTCTTTTTGATTTAGATTCAACTTTATTTGATTCAGAACTTTCCGAGAAGTTAGCTTTATCCGCTTCTTTTGATCAATACGAGATTAAATCAAGTCATCACCTGCTCAAGACTTACAGAGCTATAAATTCAGGCCTCTGGTTAGATTTTGAAAACAAAGCTATAACCCTTCCCGAACTTCGAATTGAAAGGTTTCAGCGGTTATGTGATGAGTTGAGGTTTAATATAAACGCTGAGGAACTAGCAGATGTATATGAAAGTAATCTCGGGAAATTTGGTGGGCTCTACCATGACGCTGAAAAGCTACTCAGTAACGTGAAAGAAAAGAGTAAGGTCGGTTTGATAACTAACGGCCTTGAGTCAGTCCAAAAGGCACGTCTTTCAAATTTCAACCTCACCAGATATTTTGATGCTATTTTGATTTCCGGTGAATGTGGAATGTCAAAGCCCGACCCGTTAATATTTCAGGCGTCCCTTGACCTCTTAGGACATAAACAGAAAAATTCTGTTTTGATGATTGGAGATAGCCTCTCTTCTGATATTGCTGGTGCTGAAAATTTTGGTATTGATTCATGTTGGTACAATCCTCAATGCTTGGATACGCCTTCAGCGCATTCTCCCACCTTTGTCGTCAACTCGCTGCTAGAGATTGATTCATTGATTTAGCCAATTCAATCAAGGCCTAACCTAACGGTCTAAAATATTTCAATACAGTCAACTTAGTCTTTTCAGATGTTGTGAACAGTACACCTTGCATCCCTGCCTTTTGCGCTCCATCAATATTGTGCGCAAGGTCGTCGATCATTACACAAGAACTGGGTTGGACATCTAATCCTGTTGACGCTAATTCGTATATTCTCTTGTCTGGTTTTCTGAATCCCACCACAGAGGAGTCAATAATGCAATCAAATAGCCCCGTGTCTATGGTCTTTTCAATCACAGGCCAGAATTCTGGAACCGAATTAGTTAGTAGCGCAACCTTTATTTCCGATTCTTTAAGCTCAAGAACTAATTCTTCCATGATTAGGTCTGGTTCGTTAACAGCATCTGCGACCCAAGATCTAAAGAACTCCAGATTAAAGAGTAAATCGTGTTGATTAAAGATCATCTGCATTTTTTCCGCAAAGGTTTCGTCTAGTGGTTGTCGACCACATTCGGCCTCAAACCATGGGTTATCAAAGTCAGCATTTTCGCCCAAAATTAATTGGATTATGGTCTCTTTGTCAGCTTTGAACTGTGTAGCGAGCATTTCTATGCGACCGAGAGGCGATTTGGCCATCACGCCTCCGTAGTCAAAAATTGCTGCTTGAAACTTACCATGACTCACTTTCTAAGAGTACACCGCATGTTTCCTGCTAGAACGCTCTATTCTGAATCAATGGACTCAGGTCAAGCAACTTACGATTATAGATATGATGCTAATCTTGCAGAAGAAATAGAGCTTAAGTGGCAAGCCCGATGGGAGAAAGACGGGACATATCACGCTCCGAACCCGTCCGGCCCCTTGGCAGATTCAACTGGCCGAATTGATCTCCCAAAGTTGTTTATTATGGACATGTTTCCTTACCCCTCGGGAACGGGTCTGCATGTCGGGCATCCTTTGGGTTTTATAGGCACAGATGTATACGCACGCTATAAACGAATGACAGGACATAATGTTCTTCACACGATGGGCTACGACGCGTTTGGGTTACCCGCTGAAGAACATGCTCGCCAAACCGGACAACACCCAAGAGAAAATACGAATGCGAATATCAGCAACATGCGTAAACAGCTCAAGCGTTTGGGATTAGGACATGATCCGAGACGTTCAATATCCACAACAGACCTTGATTATTATAAGTGGACACAATGGATATTCTTGCAACTATTCAACTCCTGGTATGACACTGACTTGAAACAAGCTCGTCCAATTAAAGAGTTGGAAATCAAGCTTGAAGAGGGTTCTATAGTTCTGGAAGAAAATCGTCAGTGGTCTTCATATTCCGACCAACGAAAGAAAGAAATTGTCAATAGTTTCCGTCTGGCTTATCTTGCAGAAGCACCGGTAAATTGGTGTCCGGCTTTAGGGACTGTTTTAGCCAACGAAGAGGTAACAGTTGATGGTAGAAGTGAACGAGGGAATCATCCGGTCTACCGGAGGCCGTTAAAGCAATGGATGATGCGCATCACTGCATATGCTGACCGCTTACTAGAAGATTTGGAGAGCCTAGATTGGACTGAAGCGATAAAAAGTATGCAAAGAAATTGGATTGGCAAAAGTGAAGGTGCTGTGATCAACTTCACTGCTGAAGGAATAACTGTTCCTGTTTTTACTACTCGACCAGATACTATCTTTGGCGCCACATATCTCGTGCTCGCTCCCGAACACCCTTTGGTTGACTCACTGCATCAAACTGATTGGCCTGATGGGATTGACAGTAGGTGGACAGGAGGATTTGAGGATCCACGTTCTGCAATTGAAGCTTACCGAACCAATGCTAATCAAAAGTCTGATCTTGATAGGCAAGAGAACAAGGACAAGACTGGCGTTTTCCTGGGTTCTTATGCGAAGGTTCCTGTTACTGGTGAAAAGATTCCAATATTCATTTCTGACTATGTTCTTATGGGATATGGGACTGGCGCCATTATGGCTGTTCCTGGACAAGATGAACGGGATTGGGAGTTTGCCGAAGTATTTGGTTTAGACATCATAAGGACAGTTCAACCTCCTACCGACTGGGATGGAAAAGCGTATATAGGTGATGGCCCTGCAATAAACAGTGACTTCCTAAATGGTTTATCCATAACTGAAGCGAAGCAAACAATAATTCGTTGGCTTGAAGATAATAGTGGCGGTAGTCGCAAGACCTCATATAAATTACGCGATTGGTTGTTTAGCCGACAGCGATATTGGGGAGAGCCGTTCCCTGTTGTCTACGACAAGGATGGTCTACCTAATCCTGTTCCCGAGGAGATGCTACCGGTCGAGCTACCGGAACTGATTGATTGGGCTCCAAGGTCGCTTGATGAAAATAGCGACCCTGAACCACCGCTTGGTAGAGCAAAGGATTGGGCCTCAACGATACTTGACCTTGGCAATGGACCGAAGGAATATATCCGAGAATTGAATACGATGCCGCAGTGGGCAGGTTCATGCTGGTACTACCTTAGGTACTTAGATCCATTCAATAGTAAAGAATTTGTTAGTGAAGATGTTGAAAAGTATTGGATGTCGGGGGAAACAGGTGGCGTGGATCTTTACGTCGGAGGCGTTGAGCACGCCGTACTTCATCTTCTCTACAGTAGGTTCTGGCATAAAGTCTTGTTTGACTTAGGTCATGTTAGTACCCCTGAGCCTTTTCAACGCCTCTATAACCAAGGCTATATTCAAGCTGCTGCGTATCAAGATGAAAGAGGCATGTATGTTGACGCAGCAGAGGTATCTGAAGATGGAAGAAAATTTTTCTATCAAGACAATGAGGTTCAAAGGTCATTCGGAAAGATGGGAAAGTCATTAAAGAACTCCGTTACACCAGATGAAATGTACGAGGAATACGGGGCTGACACGCTTCGACTTTACGAAATGTTCATGGGCCCATTAGATCAAGATCGCCCATGGGAAACAAAATCTGTGGTCGGATCTCAGCGTTTAATCCAAAGAGTATGGCGTAATCTGGTGAATGAGGAGACCGGAGAAATCACTGTCAGCGATAGCGAACCTGACGAAACACTCAATCGCCTCCTGCATCAAACGATAGATTCTGTTAACAATGACATGAATAATTTAAGATTCAATACCGCTATCGCACGTATAACAGAATTGAATAATGAAATCACCAAGCTTGAATCCCCTACTCCTAAAGCCATTGCAGAGCCTTTAGTTCTTCTCTTAGCTCCTTTAACTCCCCATATCGCTGAAGAGCTCTGGGAGAAGCTCGGTCATGAAACCTCGGTAGTCTACGCAAAGTTTCCTGTCCCTGATGAGATGCTTCTTGTTGAGGAGGAAGTAGAAATACCAATACAAATAAATGGCAAAGTGAAAAGTAAAATTAAAGTTGACTCAAACGCTACAGATGAAACATTGCAGGAAAAAGCACTCGCTGATAAAAAAATTGAATCCCTACTTGGCTTGAATGACCCAAAGAAAATAATAGTTATCTCTGGAAAATTAGTGAACATTGTTCTCTAGCATCTGAGACGGGCGTAATTAGAGTAAGGTTTCGCTATGGGTAGAGATGACCGGTCGGGATTGTTTCAATCAAATCCAGAATTAGGCGAAAGGTTTGGAGACCTATATGGCGAATTTTGGTGTAACGGCTTGGTCACGCACGACCTGAAAGAAGTTTTGAGGATTCGAAATGCCCGAATCACAGATTGTGGATATTGAAAAAATGTAAGATTTTCTCTCGCCCGTGAGGCGGGACTAACTGAGAAGAAAGCATCCCAAATAACAGATGACTGGAGTAAAGAGTCGTTATCGCGTGAATGGAATGTTGCTTTACAACTCACAGACTGCCTGATACAAACTCCGGAAAAGTCAATCAAACACCTTGATAGTGACCTTCGAGAGCTTTTTGATGTTTCCGAAATTACGGAGATCGCATTGGGCGTTGCATTATTTCACGGCTTTTCCAAGATGCTGATCGCCCTTGGAAGAGAACCTAATGAAATGGAAACTACTATTATTCCGACACCTACCCCATCACATGAGCGCTTAGATAAAATCTTTGCGGCGGATAACCCCATGCATATCGTTTTGTCACCATCTCAGAATCTTCGAGATAGATGGCTCGACCTTGAAGAAGCCCTGTGGGAAACTCAGTCCTATCCGATAACCGAACTTCTGGATATACGAAGCCGGCTATCGGAACTCCTACCTATCCCAACTACTTTTCGTAACTATTATACCTCTGATGCCAGTCACAGCTCATCTCTAAGAATTGCTGAGCAATTTTTCTATGATGTTCGGTCGATAACTACAGAGCAAAGGAATGAAATTTCCACAAATTTCGGCACTGAAGGTTTAGTAGTTCTTATGATTTGTTTAGCACTCTACGACGGAGCCTTTAGAGTCATGTCTGTACTTGGTCATTGGGAAAAATTTTCTGAATAGAAAACGCAATACATTTCGCTCACATGGGGAGCATAAAGCTTTTCCAGACCGCGACCACATGTCCCATTTGTTTCAATAACATCCCATACCTTCGCATCGTGACGTCCTTGACATGGCACATCTTCGAAAACAGGGACGATGTCAATGCATTTGAACGGTTCCGATTGCTCAGTTGGCGGAATGTATTCATTCTCAGGGTTATTCGTTTCTGAGTTACCTGAGATAACAAGACCGCCGATAAGTATAGTAATCACCACAATAAATAGAATTGATAAGGGAACAGGGCGCATCAGCTTCGCTATTCCCTTAATCTCCATCTCTTCTTTCGTCGCAACTCCAGGACCTTTATTTCTAATTGATTCCCCGTGAGCTGTGAACTCCTCCGAGATATCTTGATATGTAAAACCTTGCTTAATCGGCTCTTCGGGAACAATTAAACTTTGGTCGTATTGCTTTCGTTTGGTTTCATCAGAAATTGTTCCCCAAGCAATATTAAGTTCCTGCATTTCTCGTGAACGTTTATCAGAGTCGACTTTACTCAAGTTTCGATTGTTATCAGGGTGAAGTACCCTTGCTTTCTTGAGATAAGCCTTTTTGATCGCTGCCACTTCAGCTTTCGGGTCTACACCTATGACCTCATAGAAGGTCTTTTTGCGAGGCAATATTTCTACCCTTTCTCAAATGCTTGTACCATCTATTCTATTCAATCTTAAGGAAGGTTCCTAACCATGAGTCACCTTGTCATTTGTCAGAGGTGCGGTGAAGATGAGGAGCTTAATGGGAAGAAAGTTGGGGATGAGATTTTTGTTGAATGCCAATCTTGCGGTTTGATCTGGAGTAGAAACTTGCTGCCTAGTTGCAGGAAGTGCTCGTCTTTGGATGTACATCCTGCATTTGAAGCGGTTGTTCTAAAATCTCGCGGAACTCAGTTGTCAGTGGAAAGCTCTAAGCTAATTTACCTATGCACCACATGCGATATTGCCAGACTAAGAGAATATCAAAGAAGCAACTCTCCCATCATGCCGAAGGATCTCCCAAATGCTTGAATTATCGAAGGGCATCAGCCAATTGGTCTAGTTCTGCAATCCGTGAACCCTTTATCAATATAATGGCGTCATTGTTTTGGCTCGTTTCACCAGATATATACACCAACGCTTCCTCCCAAGAACTAACGTCTTCACCACCGTATTTTGGTTCAGCAACAGAAATCCACTGGATACCATTGTCGGTCAGTCTAGAACCAATTTCTCTATGAGCTTCTTCGCTAATACTTCCCAATTCAGCCATTGTTCCAACCACCGCATATTTTTGGGTCCTAGGCGAAGATAAAAGAGTATCAATAGCTGCATTCATTGACGTTGGGTTTGCGTTGTATGAATCATTGATTACCAGGGTCCCACTCTTAAGATACTTGCTTTCCATTCTCATTGGCGAAAGGTCGATATCAGCTAATGACAAACACAGGTCTCCTAACCCAAACCCCATTGACAGACCAGCACTTATAGCGGCTAGAGCATTTGTAACATTATGAACGCCGGGTATGTTAATCCTGGTAGTAGCCGTTCCCCACGGAGTAGTTATCTGAAAGCTAGTAGTGAGGTCGTTTTCTATAGAAATATTTTCTGCTGTTACTGTCGCATTTTCTAATCCATAAGTGACAATTCGTGCGTTAGTTAGCTTTGCCATTTCTGCAACTCTTGGATCATCATTATTCAAAATTGCCGTGCCCGATGATGGAAGGAACTCAATTAAAGCCCCTTTAGTCTCAGCTATATGGTCTATGTCCTTAAAGAATTCAGTATGAGCAGGAGCCACGCGAGTTATGATTCCAATAGTCGGGTTTGCTATTTCAGCTAGTTCTGCAATCTGACCTGGACCTCTTGCTCCCATTTCCAAAATTAGGTGCTTGGTCGAACTCTTCGCAGCAAGAATGGTTAGGGGTAAACCCAGTTCGTTATTATAAGAACGTTTACTTACGTGCACTTCCGTTAAGTTCCGCAGAGATGAAAACAATATGTCCTTTGTCGTAGTTTTCCCTACAGACCCTGTAATACCTACAACATCCCCTGTGATTTTTTCTCTAGCAAATTTAGCTAAGTCTTGAAGAGCTACGAGAGTATCCTTGACCCTTATTGCATTACCTTGAGGGTCGCCCTGTGAGAATAAATGGCCCGAGGCTCCATTTGTCATTGCATCGATTACGAAATCATGGCCATTTCGCTCCGCTATAATCGGCACAAATAGTTGCTTCTTCTCTATGGAACGAGAATCTGTAGAGACACCTTTCACTATTGCATCGAGATCGCCAAATGGTTGACCGCCAGTAATGTCCCCTATTTCCTTAACGGTTAATTCCATTTATTTAACAAGCTTTGCTCTGGGTGAAAGTTTTGAAGTTCATCAAGGAAGATACGGTACAGGGTTTACTGGCACGCCGCTTTGACGGACCTCAAAATGAAGATGAGGCCCAGTTGATAAGCCTGTAGTACCGCAGACTCCTATTTGCTCCCCTGCAACTACGTAATCATTTACTTGTGAATTAAAGCCCGATAAGTGAGCATAGAGGGTTGAAATAGAATTAGCGTGCTGGATGATTATTGTGTAGCCGTATCCTCCATAGTATTCAGCTGTAATAACGATCCCATCCGTTGCTGCTCGAATGGGATCTCCGGTCCAACAATTAAAATCAACACCATTATGCATCCTTACATAACCTAATATTGGATGAAGTCTAGGCCCGAACCAGGAGGTTATCGTTCCTGGTGATGGCAAAACCCAACCTGCCTCTGTTATTTGGCCAAGTCGAGCTTCAAGTTCTGCCCTCCGCCTTGCCTCTTCTAGCTCGCGCGCTATTCTCTCTTCCTCTGCTGCTATGAAATCAGTGATTTCTTGCTGCTCTTCAACCGCAGTTGCTAAGACAGAGTCCCAGTGAGCTCTTCGGACATCTAATTCTTCTTTAATTTCTTCACGCGCAGCTTTTTGAGCATCTAGTTCTAAACGAACTTGCTCAAGTTCTTCTCGTATCGCATCAGCTTCCTCTTGAGCGACTGCTGCTTTCGTAAGCAGGTAGGAACGCTCTTCTTGAATTAATTTTAACTGATCTAGAATATCATTTGTATTGCTGCTGATCAGGTCCAAAAGAGCTATCTTATGAGCGGCTATTGTCGCATCTTCTGCCTCAAACCAAGCTTCGGTCCTTCTATCACTCATTCCGATGTATGACTCAACTGCATAGGTAAGTGCTCTTTGCTCAATCTCTTCTATTTGGCTGGCAATTGCCAAAAAGTCTTCTTGTGCTTGAATTTTTGTGTCTAACGCAGCCTGTAGTCGCTGTTCGGCTGCTTGTGCTTTCGCTTCTTGGAGATTTACTAGACTTGTTGCGGCCTCTAGTGCAGCAACAACTTCGAGATCTTCTGCTTCCAAAAGAGCTATTTCGGCTTCGGCTGCAAGCTGCTCTTGTCTTTTAAGCTCTCGTTGCTCTTTCGCTTCCTCTATCACTTCATTATCATCTTGAGCTACAAGCGCGCTAGCTGGGAGGAGAAGAGAGGCACCAAAAGCGAGCAAAATTGATACTTTCAGCTTCTTTAAAGAAGGTCTCATATGTGTAATATTAGTTCCTTTGGCGGTGATTTAGGTATCAGGATCATTTGTTTTTACTATGAACAGAGCAAGGATAAGGTAGCCTTGGATTCATGAATCAAGAGGTCTTAGATGTGGACATGCTCACTTTTGAGCATGGGATCGGCGACGCTAAACGAGCAGTTGTTGATGGAGTTATGAAAAGTTTAGAGACTGGTTTCGTTTATACCTCTCATGATATGTCACAAGATTTTCTGGATGAAGTCTATGGCATGCTTGGCGAATTCTTTTCAAAAACATTTCAAGAAAAAGAAAAGGCAAAAGCTGACGGCACAAACGGACAACGTGGATATACAGGACTTTTAGTAGAAACTGCAGCTATATCTGATGTTCCTGACTGGAAGGAGATGCTCAATTGGGGAAAGGATATACCTGAAGGACATCCACTTAAAAACCGATATCCGCACAGATTCTTTAACAATGTTTTTCCTGAAGAACTAGTTCCTGGAATCACTCAAACTCTAGAGAAGTTCCATGATCAAGTTCTCGATTTACAACTTCGGTTCCTCAGAATAATTGCTACAGGGTTGAAAGCATCAGAAGCGTTCTTTGATTCATTTGTCCCAGGCGGGGCCACGCTAACGAGGGCGATTAACTACCCCGCTATGAATTTAGCACCGGATGATAATCATTTGTGGGCGGAGGAACACGGGGACATAAACCTGATAACGGCACTGCCTCGTGCAACTGCAAGAGGTTTACAAATAAAAAGCAATGGGCGGTGGATTGATGCTACCCCTCCCGATAATCATCTCATAATCAATACTGGAATAATGCTTGAACATATCAGTAATGGATTAATCCCAACAGGCATCCACCGTGTGATAGCTGATGAAGGTCAGACTGATGGAAGGATGTCCATAGTCCAATTTTGCCACCCAACTCCATGGACGATACTTTCTCCATTACCAAGCTGCATTGATGAAACTCACCCACAGCGCTATGCCCCAATCACGGCAGCTGATCGACTTGATCAAGTGCTGTGGGAAATTAACCTGATCGAAGATAACCGTCGCGTTGATTAGCAGTTTTGCAATACTGCGACTGGAATGTGATAATAAATCTGTGTCAACCTTATTAGCCCATGTCAAAATTAAGCATGGGTTGGAAGATCATTGGGAAGGAATTGCACAAAGGGTCTTTTCCGCAACCCACGACAATGAAGAAGGGTGCGTTAGATATGAGTATTGGAGAGGCTCCGAACCGAGAACGTACTATGTGCTCCTCTCATTTCAGAGTTTTGATGATTTTATGACCCATCAGGTCGCAGATTATCATCACAATACTGATTTCCGAGACTGCTTTGAGGACTTTAATCTAGAGTGGGTTGACCCGATAGAGAATGCCTCGCCTTTGATACAATCCGAAACTTCCGGAGAGACGAAGGAAGATAGGGGCGAGGTTTGGAATAATTACGTTCGAAACCATAGCAGCGAAATTCCCGCATGGTGGCTTAAACAGAGGGACTAAAAAGATACAAATACTAAAAAATCAAGTCGCTAGTATTGAAGTTTTAGCTTCTATTGCATCAAATCTTAGTGACCGCAATAGGCTTAGATTATGGGATCATTTGTTTCCGAAATTTTTAATGAGGAGCTCTGGAGTGAAGTCGAAGGCTTTGATTTTCGGGATATCACGTATCACAGAGCAAAGAAGCAGGGAACCGTTCGAATAGCTTTTAACAGACCCGAAGTTCGGAACGCATTCCGTCCTCTAACAGTTGATGAACTATATAGGGCTTTAGATCATGCGCGAATGAGTACTGACGTAGGATGCATACTATTAACTGGGAATGGGCCGTCCCCTAAAGATGGTGGCTGGGCATTTTGCTCTGGAGGTGATCAAAGAATTCGTGGCAAAGATGGCTATAAATATGCTGACGATGACTCTGCTGATTCAATTGATACTTCCAAAGTAGGGCGACTTCACATACTTGAGGTTCAACGGTTAATTCGTTCGATGCCAAAACCAGTCATTGCTGTAGTTAACGGGTGGGCTGTCGGTGGTGGCCATAGTCTACATGTGACATGCGATCTAACGATTGCGAGCTTGGAAATGGCAAGATTTAAGCAAACTGACACTGATGTCGCTAGCTTTGACGGCGGATTTGGTAGCGCTTATTTAGCCCGACAGGTTGGGCAAAAATTTGCAAGAGAGATTTTTTTACTCGGTGATGAATATTCAGCTCAAGAAGCTAAAGATATGGGGATGGTCAATGCGATTGCTCCTCACCCCGAATTAGAGAATTATG
>CAJWRY010000009.1 GCA_913046155.1 uncultured Candidatus Nemicrothrix sp.
GGAAAATTAGGTCAGCCCCTCCACCATGAATATCTATTGTTTCCGTTTGTAGCTCCCTCATTGCAAGCACTGAACATTCGACATGCCAACCAGGCCTACCTGAGCCCCACATACTTTCCCAGGCAGGCTCATCAGGAAGAGAAGGCTGCCAAAGGACGAAATCTAATGGGTTGCGCTTCAGAGGATCTTGGGGATTCCCACCTCTTTCTGCTGCAAACTGCAACATAGTGGATTCATCGAGTCCGCACATGGCCCCGAAATCTTCTGATTTTGAGATATCAAAATAGACAAATCCTTGCACTTCGTAAGCATCCCCCTTTTCCAATAGTTTGGCGACAAACTTACGAATTTCAGCGATTGCGGAGGTAGCCCGTGGCTCACTCCAACATGGAATCATTTCCAGCGCGCTCATGTCTTCGTTGAATCGATTAGTTTCTTTCGCTGCTAGATCGAGATAATGAACGCCGAGTTCACGAGCTTTTCGGAGGATATCGTCATCAACGTCAGTTACGTTTCTTACACACCGTGTTTCGTACCCAAGATCCCTTAGCCTTCTTTGCAATACATCATAAGTTACGTAAGTAGCTGCGTGCCCAATATGAGTAGCATCATAAGGCGTAATTCCACATGTATAAATATTCACTATCGGCCCCGGCCTGAACTCTTCAATATTGTTTGTTGCCGTGTTAAAAATTCGCATTACTTCATTGTGACCTAAGTTTTATCGCCATTGTAGGGTATATCTACTTTGGCTATGCACGAAGTTACTCTAGGCCTATGATGCTGACAGAAGAGCGCGTTTTATATAGTTTGTTGAGTTGGAGTAGCACAGCTGTGAATGCTTCAACAGGAGCGGCGTTTGCTAAGCTACCACAATCAAGTCCTCGCAGATTGTCCATCTTATTGACTATTTCTATAGTCTCATCTATTGCCGATTGTTCATCTGCACAAACTAGAACATCGCCTTCCATGGGGGTATCAATCTCCCCTAGTTCTTTTGCTGGCAGATGCTGAAAAGCCATTGAAACCCTAGACCCTGGTATGGCTGCCTGAACATCTGCAGCGATTGACCCTCTCGGTGGGTAGAGTGCGTGAAATTCATTTCCTACTCTTGCGAGCGCATTTGCCATACAGATAACTAATTTCCCGCTTAATTGTTTTTTTAGCGCTTTGGCTGTTGGCGCACAGGAGTCCCATGGAGTTGCTAGTACAACCATTTCTGCAAGAGCAGCTTCTTCATTGCTTACTCCTGTTAGCTGATAACCTCTGTCACCCCAAACTTCAATCAGCTCATCAACTATTTCCGCTGCTCTACCTGAGGACCTCGATCCTATTTCTATTTCATATCCGACTGAAGCCAACCGAAGGGCTAACCCTCGTCCAGCTGGTCCGGTTCCTCCAACAATGCCAATTTTCATGTCTAGAACATACCGGAGAAGTCATTCAATCCGACAGATTTCGTTGTATTTATTTTTGTAAGAATGAATTTGGGAATCCTCAAATGTTTGGCGTACTCATGTATTGTCTAAAGTGAGCCTACGCATCGGAGCAGTAATGGGGATACTTCAGGATAAGAATATTTTAATTACAGGAGTGCTTACCGACGCAAGTCTCGCTTTTGGGGTAGCCCAACTTGCAATTAATGAAGGCGCTAACATTGTTGTAACTGGCGCCGGACGTGGTTTAAGGCTCACTGAAAGGACAGTTCGAAAGCTTGAAGGAGACGTCGAAGTTTTAGAATTTGATGTCACGGACCCGACTCATGTCTCAGCAGTCCGCGATCGCCTAAAGGAAAAGTGGACCCACGTAGATGGTGCCCTGCACGCAATCGGGTTTATGCCGGAGATAGGGCTAGGTGAAGACTTCTTTGCTGCGAGTTGGGATGATATCGCTCCTGGCTTTAATATTTCTGCCTACTCACTTAAGACTGTAGCTGAAGCTACCGCCCCCCTTATGAGGGATGGAGGGTCAATTGTAGGCTTGGATTTTGACGCCCGCTTCGCTTGGCCGGCATATAACTGGATGGGTGTAGCAAAAGCAGCTCTCGAGTCTGCATCCCGATACCTTGCTCGTTCTCTAGGACCCGAAAATATTCGAGTAAATTTAGTAACAGCTGGACCGATACGAACTATGGCTGCGAAATCAATCCCTGGATTTAAAGAATTTGAAGATGCTTGGGATAGCAAAGCCCCTCTAGGTTGGGATGTTAGAGACTCAGCTCCGGTAGCCCGTGCTTGTGTAGCACTTCTCTCCGAATGGTTTCCGATGACGACCGGAAGCATGATCCATGTTGATGGCGGGTACCACGCAATAGGCGCTTAGGGACCCTACCCCCGCTCTTCCGTATAAACTTTGTCGGACTCATCAACAATTTCACCAACAATTGCCTCAAGAACATCCTCTAGTGTTATCACTCCGACGTATTGGCTATCTGATTCCCCAACTAACGCAAAGTGTATCTGTGTTTCCCGCATCTCTCTTAGTAAATCATCTAAAGTGCTATCAGGGGACACTATTAATATCTCTCGAGTGATCTCAGCGGTCAAACCAGGTTTTTTGATTTCCTTTTCCCTGTGAAGAAGGTCTTTTACATGAAGGAATCCACGAACAGTTTCTCCGAAGCAAACAGGTAGGCGGCTGTGCCCGCTCTCGATTGCTATTAGCGTAATATTTTCAATGGTGTCATCCTCTTTGACACTAATAACGCTATCCCAAGGAATCATTGCTGATTGGATGTGCTGATCTTGAAAAAGAAGTGCTCCCGCCAAAATATCATGCTCTCCCTGACCGAGATCACCTCCGGACCTCACCTCTCCGATTAATTTATGCAACTCTTTCGCCGTATACGCATTTCCAAGTTCGTCAACCTGATCGATGCCAAAAGGTTTAAGAAGCAAGCTGGAAACCTTATTAAGGAACCAAATCACAGGTCGGAAGATAATTACGAATGACCGATGAGGTCGTGCGACCTTACACAAAACACTTTCGGGATTGGTCAAAGCTAGATTTTTGGGAACCATCTCACCTATAACCATGTGCATAAAAACAACTATGAATAAGGCAAAACCAAAAGCGATTGCGTGCGAAAGTGTTTTAGGCATCCCCAAAGGCTCCGTGATGAAATGCTCTATAACCTTGGCAAATGCGGGTTCTGCTACCAAACCTAAGCCTAGAGAAGTTACAGTGATGCCTAATTGGGCTCCTGAGATTGACAAGGGGAGATTCGTCATAAGGTCAAGGGCTAGTCGTGCAGGCCTATCACCCGCTTCTGCTAAAGCCTGCATCTTTGACCTTTTGGATGTAACGACAGCAAACTCAACAGCAACGAAAATACCATTTAAGAGTATTAGCAATATCGTTATTAGAATCGCCGTGAGAGTGAAGATCATAGCTGCTCCTCTTCGCTAATGTTTTCTTCAACCCTGATTGATCGAAATGGTGGACTCGTTAGCCGGACAGTCGCAATTCGCAGTTTATCCATTTCAAGAACTTCAATTTTCCAATACCGGTAGCGGAAAACTTCTCCAACACTTGGAACCCTTTGGAGTTGATCAAGAATGAAACCTGCTATCGTTTCGTATGGTTTTTCCTCAAAGGCTAAACCGCATATCTCTTCAACCTCATCTAGACGAAGATTTCCTGCCAGTGTGAAGATCCCCTCAGCTGCTGCTTGTTGTGGTTGCTCAATTGCGTCATATTCATCTTCAATTTCACCTACTATTTCTTCGAGAATGTCCTCAACGGAAACTAGTCCTTCAGTCCCTCCATGTTCATCTACAACAATCGCTATTGGCTTACGCTGCTTTCTCATATCTGCCATAACAGAAATTAGATTTCGGGTTTCTGGAACAGCAATCACGTCACTCATTACCTCAGTGACTCGCATTTGCGAACGTTGCTCAGAATTAACAGAGAGTGCAGATTTCACATGCGCTACTCCGAGCACATTATCTAAATCACCTAATGTGACCGGAAACCTTGAGTGGCCTGTTTCAAGACTCAAAGCGATTAAGTCCTCAATACTTGATTCAGCTTGTAGTGAATGCAGAGAAACTCGTGGGGTCATCACGTCGTTTGCTTGTCTAGATGCAAATTTCATTGACTTCGAAAGCAAATCTACCTTTCGTTGGGCAAGAGTTCCTTCCTTTCCTGAAACTTTTATAGCTAAGTCAAGGTCCTCAATACTTGGCGTATGATCAAGCTCTTCTGTTGGCTCCACTCCAAGTAAACGCGTTAATTTATTTGCTGTCCCGTCGCTGATGTAGATGATTGGCTTTGCGAGAAAACTATAGATCCTGAAGGGTTTTGCAAGCATTCGCGCCATTTTGTTTGGCTTGGCAATAGCAATGTTCTTTGGTATCAACTCACCAACTACCATCGTCAAGAAAGTCACCAAACTTATTGCGACCACCAAAGATAGAGGCTGAGCTAGCCCATTACCAAAAAGATCAATGAATGGCTGCTTAATGAGTTTGGCGATAGTTGGTTCGGCTATGAAGCCAAGTACTACGGCAGTGATAGTGATCCCAAGCTGAGCTCCTGTCAAATGATAAGAGAGGTTCTTTATTAGTCCCAAGACAACTTGAGATGATCGCACTCCGTTAGATGCTTCATCTTCAATTTTCTTTCGATTACTGGCAACCAGAGCAAACTCGGCTGCAACAAAGAATGCTGTTGCAATCACCATTACTGCAATTAATGCCAGACCTGCTTCAGTACTTATAGAAACTCCTTCAGAGACACCCATATTACCCCACTGGAAGTTTTTTACACAGAAATCAATCAGTCTTTAATCATTGCATATGACACAATTACCCCTCCAACCATTTAGTGAATGAGCTTTTGGTCTACGGTGTAATAGCAGCGTAAAGGCATTGTAGATATGACTGAATCTCAAGGGCATCAAACTTCTGGGAATTACCCGCCCCCTAAAAACTCTATAAACCCAAATACCGACCTTGGCTGGATCAAACGGCTTATGCCCATAGCGCGGTCTCATAGAAGACCTCTAATCATTGGAGTCTGTGTTGGTTCGGTAGCTTTGATACTCAATGTTGCTGTCCCTGCAATAGCGAAAGAGGCAATTGACTCTACAATTGCCGGTAATAGAGAAAACCTTACAATATGGGCGCTGATACTGACTGTCGTTGGGTTAGGCCGATTTGCAACGGGCGCATTATATCGAATCTCATTATTCAGAGTCGCTTGGGGTGTCGAAACAGATTTGCGCGCATTACTTTATAGCCACCTGACGAAGTTGAGCTTCTCCTACTTTGATAGAACACAATCAGGCCAAGTCATTTCAAGGGCGAATAGTGACATTAGGTCTATTCAGGTTCTTCTTGCATTTGGGCCTCTAATAGGCATGAGCATAATCTCGTTTATCCTTGCTTTCTGTTTCATGATGACCCTACACATACCTTTAACCTTGGTTGCTTTATGCACTCTTCCAGGTGTCTATTTTTTTGGCCAGAAGTTGAGGCACTCGGTCTTCCCCTTGACCTGGGTTAGTCAAGCTCGTTTAGCTGAGCTAGCAACAATCGTTGACGAAAACATCAACGGTACAAGAGTTGTCAAATCATTCGCCGCAGAGAAACAACAGGTCAGCCTCCTACAAAAGGCTGCTCGTCATATTGAGTGGGTTAATGTTCAAACGATCAAAGAGAGAGCCAAGTTCAATCCAATAATTGAGGCCCTTCCAAGAGTCGGCATGGCAATAGTTCTTCTCTATGGAGGACTTTTAGCAATAGATGGTCAAGTTTCAATCGGGACATTATTCGCTTTCAATGCTTATGTGATAATGCTTCAGGCACCATTTAGGATGTTTGGATTTCTGCTGCTACAGACTCAAAGAGCATCTGCTTCTGCAACTAGAATCTTTGAAGTACTCGATGAAAAACCCGAAATCACTGATTTACCATCAGCAGTTAAGTTAACTGGAGTTAGGGATTCCATCCGCTTTCAGGATGTAAATTTTTCCTATAGCGGACCCCAATCACAAGATGATATAGAAGAACATCATGTGAAATCCGAAATCATTACAAATCTGGACTTATCTATCAGAGCAGGAGAAACAGTAGCAATTGTTGGTATGACTGGATCAGGAAAATCAACAATCGCCCGTCTCCTCACTCGCTTTTATGACGTCAATTCCGGATCAATTTTGATTGATAGTGTTGATATCAAAAAAATTCAGTTGCACTCGTTACGGCAACAAATAGGCATTGTCTTTGATGAACCTTTTCTTTTCTCGACAAGCATCTCCGAAAATATCTCTTACGGAAAGCCTGATGCCTCTGAAGCAGAAATCCACGAAGCTGCAAGGAAAGCACAGGCTTTGGGCTTTATTACTGATCTAGAATCTGGGTTCTCTACTGTTGTGGGAGAGCGTGGCTACACATTATCGGGAGGGCAAAGACAGCGAATAGCTTTAGCTAGGTGCTTATTGGAAAAGCCAAGTGTCTTGATATTGGATGACGCGACCAGCGCTATCGATGTTGGCGTGGAGTCCTTGATACATGAATCACTTAAGACGAGTTTAGAAGAAACCACTACCTTACTAATAGCCCAACGCGTATCGACAATTGCTTTAGCAGACAGGATTGTCTTTCTTGAAGGCGGCGCTATCTCGGACGAAGGATCTCACAGTTCTTTGTTAAGTCGAAATGCCGCTTATGCCTCAATCATCGCTGAAAGTAATTCAGAGCCAATAACGGAGGTCAACTAATGGGATTTGGGCCACCCATCGGTTTTGGAGGAGCTAATTCTGTTACCTCGTCGCGAGACGCAGGTCTTCCTCATGCCGGAGTTCCCGGCCACTTACAAGATGAAGTAAAGCGAGTTCTGAAGCAGGAGCCGGTTCATGAATTACCACCAGTGGACTTTAACCATTTCATCAGTCCAGAGGTTCCTTTCACACTCCGGAGCTTTCTGGGAGACCACAAATGGAAATTACTCTTTGCGATGTTATTGGTCATTGGAGAAAGCATATTGCTTCAAGCAGGTCCTTTATTAACAAAATTTGGCATTGACGAAGGGGTTGTTGCAGGCAACAAGGGAGTGCTTGTCACAGTTTCTTTAACCTACCTTGGAAGTATTTTACTCCATTCACTGAGTGCTTGGTACAGAATTCGCTATACGGGATCTCTGGGTGAACGGTTAATGAAAAATTTACGTATTAAAGTTTTCAGCCATCTTCAAAGACAGTCACTTGACTTTTACACAAATGAAAAGGCTGGCGTGCTGATGACTAGAATGACCAGTGATATTGAGGCTTTGTCCCAGCTGTTCCAAGAGGGTTTAGTGAATTTTGCTGTACAGGGTTTAACAGTCATTGTGATAACAATCGTCTTATTGTTCCTAAACTTCAAACTTGCTTTAATCACTTTGCTGGCAGTGGTTCCAATAACGATTATTCTTAGCGAATGGTTTCGAAGAAAATCATCAAAAGCGTATGAGGCTGTTCGCGACAAAATAAGCGAAGTCTTATCAGATCTACAAGAGAGTCTGGCTGGAATACGTATCATCACAGCACATAACCGTCGGAAGCATAACGTTACGAAACACACAAATATCGTTGGCGAACATAAAGATGCAAACTTAGAGGCAGTTCAAGCAGCATCTGTATACACACCTGGGACAGAAGCCATAGCAATCCTAGGGAGGGCATTAGTCCTTATTGTGGGTGGCCGCATGGTACTAAACGGGGAACTAGAGATAGGTGAGCTAACAGCTTTTTTACTATATTTGGGAGCTTTTTTCACTCCGATTCAGACATTGACTCAGCTATACAATGGTTATCAGCAAGGTCAGGCAGCAGTTTCAAAACTGCGAGACTTATTAGGGACAACACCATCTGTTCCTGAGTACCGGTCTGCTCAACCTATTCCTGAGATCCAGGGTGAAATTGTCTTTGAGAATGTTAACTTTTCCTACAACGATCATACACCTGTTCTCAAAAATATAAATCTATCGATTATGGCAGGAGAAACAATCGCCATCGTTGGACCAACAGGAGGCGGAAAATCTACTATCGCTAAACTAGCCACTCGATTCTACGACCCTTCTAGTGGGAGAATCTTAATTGATGGAATAGATATTAGGGAGGTTCAACTTAGTTCGCTTCGGAGTCAAATAGGCGTCGTTCCTCAAGAACCATTTCTATTTGCCGGTTCCATAAGAGATAACGTCGGCTTCTCAAAGCCGAAAGTTTCAGATAGTGAAGTCGTTGAAGCACTTGAAGCATCCGGACTTATGACAATGGTTAATTCTCTTCCTGGAGGAATCAATACTGTTATACATGAGCGCGGTGCATCACTAAGCGCTGGAGAACGTCAATTAATTGCCATAGCTCGAGCTTTTTTATCTAAACCTAGAGTTTTAGTATTGGACGAGGCCACCTCTAATCTCGACTTACAGTCAGAGAGCCAAGTGGAGCAAGCATTAGATGCGATCCTTGATGGCAGGTCCGCGATTATTGTGGCACATCGATTAGCAACTGTCATGAGAGCTGACAGGATCCTAGTTGTTGATAACGGAACAATTATCGAGAGTGGGACCCACCAAGAACTCTTAGCTAGAGGTGGAGCATACTCTGCAATGCATAACCAGTGGCAAGAAACGGTTCGATCCAATGGTTCCTGAAAGTATTCTGAAATTGTCGGGGGTTAACCTTACCCGAAATGGAAAGCATCTCGTAAGGGATCTGAATTTTGAGGTCTTTTCAAATCAAAATTGGGTGATTCTAGGTCCAAATGGGTCTGGGAAGACCTCACTTCTCAGAATAGCGTCAATGTTTGAACATCCCAGCTCTGGATCTATAACTCTTCTTGAACATACTCTCGGGACGTCTGACATCCGAAGGATACGGCACCTAGTAGGATTTACTGGTCACGGAATCTCGCAATTGCTTCGCCCTGATTTGAAAACGGAAGACGTAGTAATGACCGCAAAACACGGGGCCCTTGAACCTTGGTGGCATACCTATTCACGTGAGGATAAATTGAAAGCCCATAATCATATGGAGATACTTGGAATAAAGCACCTTGCAAAGCAAAGATTTGAAACCCTATCTTCGGGAGAAAAACAAAGAGCACTTTTAGCTAGAAGCCTGATGAGTGACCCTAAGCTTCTATTACTTGATGAACCTGCATCGGGGCTCGACTTACCAAGTCGCGAGGAATTGATGCAATCATTATCCTCTCTAGTATCTGAGAGCTTATCTCCACCAGTGGTTATGGTTACCCACCATGTTGAGCAAATTCCTAAAGGTTTCAGCCATATATTATTCCTAAAAGAGGGCTCAACTATGGAATCTGGACCGATTAGTGAAAAATTAAATTCAGATAATCTCTCTAAATGCTTCGGAATTGATTTAGAAATTAGAGAGTTTAACGGCCGATGGAGCGCACAATCAACAATTGGTTAATACAAGCCTGATTGCATTACAAACAGCACGCCCTTTTGAACAGAAATATTTCCAAGGCCTTCCACAATTTCGTTACTTAAACCGCGAGTTGATCCAGGGTTTAAAGTTTCATGATTTAGATTCCATCGAAACCCTGACAAGGTCACACCTTCTGCGACTCCACCGAAAGGAAATATCGAAACTAAATTGTTAGCTAACGGCTGTACTACGTAATCATCTCTGACAACTTTGACAAAAGAAGAGCCGACAAAAGCTTTACAAGAGATCATTGAAGCAACGGTGGAAGCCATAGCCGAAAAAACTCCCCACAGATGATCTACCCGACCAGCACCGGAATCCACAATTGTGACTGATGTGCAAGATCTACTTGCATGTAATATCGCCAGTTCTAAGTCAGATTTATCCTTATCTTCCGGAAAGGAAATTATTTGAATAGATTGTTTTTCCACAGTTTCCAGACCGTTTGCTGATATTGAATCTAGATCTCCTATAACAATATCTGGCAATATGCCAAGAATTCTGGAGTTGTCAAAGCCTGAATCGACAGCAATAACTTCATCAAATTCTGGAAGGCAATCTAACACTCGTTTGTCAGGACAGGGTCCACCATTAATTATTAATGCGCTATTTTTCCTAGTGTTATACGACATATTTATATCTGCCTAACCCCTAATTGGAATCAACTTTATCAGACCGCATAAACAGCCACGCTATGAAAATCCCTACAGCACTTCCCATGACAGAAAATATAAACGAGGTAGATGCAGAAAAACCAATAGCAGCAAACAACATTAGAAATGTTATAAAACCTCCTACCCCAGATAGTGGGTAGACAAAACAACCCAAATTTTTGGGTTCAGAATTCGACTCGCCCATTAATCTCAGGCTCCGTCGAGTCTTCTTTGGGTAACGCGTATTCTATCTTTTTTTCTCGCTCCCTCGATCTCAATATAGGTAGCTATCTCCTCGTATCGGAGCCCAGTCCTGCTCGATCCCATGATTTCACTGGCTTTAGTTTGTTGCTTCTTTCCTGGAGCCCACAGGACAAAACAAATAGCACCCCCCGCTACAACAAAGAGTAACGCCCACAATGAGTCACTCCATCCCTCAGCCACTGAAACAGTTATCTGGTAAAGAAAATTGTCCATAGAGGTTTCTAATGAAGATGCCAGTTGAGGGGCAATTGCTGGAGATTCTTTTGCCAATTCCAAGATCTCTTGAGGAAATTCCTGAAGCGAATCGATTGAACTGCGGTATCCACTATTGAACATTGAACCGGCTATTGCTATACCGATTACTGCCCCTAGTTCCCGCAGAACATCGTTGAGGGCAGATGCAACTCCTTGCTTTTCAAAAGGCAACGAAGAAACAATTATCTCTGTTGCTGGTGGAGACGCTAATCCGATACCAGCGCCATAGATGACGGCAACTAAAGCGAAATCCAGAAAGCTACTTTCAGAGTGGAATTGTGCACCCAGATAAAGAGATACACCAAGTAGGCAAAGGCCCAGAAAACCAACGACTCTGAAACCAAACCTTTTAGTTAGTGGTATTGCTACTAAAGAGGCTGGGAAAAGACCGATTGCTGTAGGAAGGAAACTCAAACCAGTGTCAAGTGGGCCGAAGCCTAGTACGTACGCAATAAATTGCACAGCAACAAAGAAAAAACCAAATGCCACAGTGAATTGCACAAGCAATGATAGGGATCCTGACCGGACCGACCTGTCTTTAAAAACGAACACATCTAATAAAGGCCTTCTTGTTTTTGACTCCCAGATGACAAAAGCTACGAGAAATATTCCCCCTGCTATAAAGCAACTTAGGATAAGTGCAGAGTCCCAACCTTTAATGGGGCCTTCCATTATTGCGAAGACAATTCCACCTATTGCAAGCAGCGATAGGAGGGAACCTAAAGGGTCAAGGTTTGATTTCTCAGGGGAAGATGAATTTGGTAGGCAAATCGAACAGAAAAGAAGAATCGCAGCTGAGAGAATGCTCATGACGAGAAAAACTGACTCCCACGAGTAGTTCTCGATTAATGCCCCAGAGAGAAGAACTCCTGATAGCCCTCCGAAAAACACAGACGCTGTCCAAATTGCAACTCCGCGTTCTTTCTTGTCAGGAGGCAACGTCGTAGTTATTGTAGATAATGTCGCAGGAAAAATAAAAGCTGCACCAATACCGCTGAGTGCGCGAAATGCTATGACCAACCTAGCTTCATTTTGTTCAATGAAATCCAAATGTTCCGTAAAAAGAGTTGCAGCATTTGCGATGCAAAGAATAGTTACCCCGAGAAGCAACATGGATCTGCGGCCAAATTTGTCGCCCAGAGCACCCGCAGGAAGAAGGAGTGAGGCTAGAAAAAAGGCGTATATATCTACCATCCATTGAACATCGGATTGGCTGGCTCCTAACTCTCTCGATAACTCAGGCAAAGCAACGTTCAAGGATGAGATATTCGCTACCACCAGTACCGCTGCTAGAACTGTAGCCGCAAGAGTTAAGGTAGAGTTTGCTCTTAGTGCCCTCATTATCAATAGTCTCCCAACTCGTGTTTCCTATTTGGTGGATGATTAGTTGAAACCCACTATTGCTACGTTACTGCTACTTTGATTACGTGGTCCCTAAACGTCAACTGACAGAAATCAACTTAAGCGAAGATGTATTGCCTTGGGAGAGAATCGGTTTCAATATCTTCACAGAAAATTCGGCTCGGTCAATTCTCATAGGAAAAACAAAATTGTGCTTTGAGAAAATTGATGCTGTTGAAGGCATCGCCTCTGTCCATGTTGAGGGGATCAAGAAGAACGTGGACTCGCTGAAATTCAATCCAACGACCCTTTCAACCAGCAAAATTGAAGCGTCCTTTCATCCCAACAGAATAGAAAGAATAGATCATTTGGTAGTCACGACACCCGACTGCGACAAAACGACAAAGGCGCTCGTAGAAGCAGGCATAACACTTAGTGGGATTCGTACATTCGGAAATTCCCCAAATCAGACACGCCAATCGTTCTTTTGGTTAGGCGATGTCATACTTGAACTGGTTGGGCCACATCAGGTCACAAACGCTGGCAACCCACTATTTTGGGGGCTAGCACTAGTTTCTTCAAATATTAAAGAAACCGTGAACTACCTTGGGGACCTGTGCACTCCATTGAAAGATGCTATCCAACCTGGACGGCAGATAACGACAGTGAAGACACGAGACTTATCTATAGGGGTTTCAATAGCAATCATGTCCCCTCATGTAAGTGCTACCTAAACGCATTGTGGACTGGGCTTAAGTTTAGATTAATATATTTAAATGAAAACAGCGAAACTCTTTGACCTCTCCGGTAAGGTCGCCGTGATTACAGGAAGCGGAAAAGGAATAGGCAAAGGGATAGCGAAATTACTCTCTGAATCTGGAGCAAAAGTCGTGCTTTGTTCCCGCACTAAAGAAGACGTAGAGGAAGTAGCTCGAGAGATCACCGGTAATGGAGGGACTGCGTTCCCCACCGTATGTGATGTCACGATTGATGATCAGTTAGTATCACTCGCAGACTCGGCTATTTCGGAGTTTGGGGCAATTGATATCTGGGTTAACAATGTCGGGGGAAGTACAGGCCGGTCTAGCCTTAAGGAGCTCTCGCGATCTGACTGGGATAGAACAATAGCGTTGACCCTAACATCAGTTTTCGTAGGTTGTCAGGTAGCTGCTAGAAACATGCAAAGCGGCTCAATTATAAATATTTCTTCCCGTTCTTCATGGGGTGCTGTTCCAAATAATTCTCATTATGCGGCGGCAAAAGCTGGAGTGAATGTCCTAACCGCCAGTTTGGCTCACGAACTAGGTCCAGATATCAGATGCAATGCAGTAGCCTCGGGCGCCGTTCCAACAGATATTTTCTTCAAAGTCATGAAAATGCAACCTGAAGATTTGCCACAATATGCAAAAGATACAGGGGTTCCTCTAGAACGGTTAGGCACACCTAAAGATATAGCTGGAGCAGTACTTTTCTTATGCTCCGAGGCTTCATCATGGATGACCGGAGAGGTTATAACCGTTAGCGGAGGACGTTAACGAAGCGGTTTCGGCTCGTTTAACTCCGTAACGTTATCTAGCAAAATTTTCTTTTGGTCCTCCACTGAAAACTCTTTTAATTCCATAACGTAATCTAGTGGCGCAGGCATTCCTTCTATATGAGGCCAATCAGATCCGAATACAACTCTGTCAGGTCCCATTAGATCTGCGACTTCATAGGGGTCATCTTCCCAAAATGGGTTTATCCATACATGTTGTTTAAAAAGTTCCAGAGGATCCTCTTTGAACCAACCCATGAGTTTATTTTTCTGTTGAGGTAATTTTCGGAAAAGGTCCGGCAAGAAACTTGAACCGTTTTCGACAGACACAATTCGCAAATTAGGGAAACGTTCGTACATCTTTTGAAGTGACATGGTCATAAGCCAATCCAAGGCAGCTCTTTCAATATTGAATGCTTTGATTGATGGTGAGTAAGAGGCACCGCCACCAAAATTTGCTCCGAATCCATCCTCAGCGTAGCCCTGAGAAGAATAGCCACTATCCCCTGCATGTATGACTAATGGAATGCCCGATTCGTTCAACAAATTCCAAAAGGGGTCAAACATGCTATCTGCGGGCGACTTATAACCATCAGCAGTCAAGACTGCTGCAGGCCTAATACAAATTACTTTGGCATTGTTTGCAAGGGCTGATTTAAGCTCCTCGACGGCAAAATCAACGTCGCATAAACTGATATAGGGCGCTGCGAATATTGTGTCTTGGTAGTTAAATCCCCAATCCTCATTCAACCATTTATTGAATGCACGAAATAATACTTTGACAGCCTCAATATCTTCTTTAAGGAGTTCCTCATAGAGCACACCTAGCGTAGGAAACAGCCAAACTGCTGAGAGGCCTTGTTGCCTGATCTTGTCAACCCTTGCGTCTTTATTCATGTATTCTTGAGGGAGTGGCTCTCTATCTTTGAGCATTTCAAGAGGTGATTTCCCAGTCGGGTTACCTCTGAAATACTCATGAAGGGCACCTGGTTTTGCTATTGGGTCCCATGTAGGGTTCGCAACTGCTGAACTTAACTTACCACCAACGATGTGATGCCTCCTGCCGTTAATTTCACACCATTGGACACAACGTCGTTGCCACTCTCGCGGGACATGGCGTGTGAATGCATCCTCAGCTTCATAATAGTGATTATCGCAATCAAAAGGAAGGTAGTTTAATTCGTCCATAACCTCACTTTAGCCCAACCAATGCGCGGTCCTCCAAACATAACCATTCATTCTGAAATAACATTCTTCATGTGTTCGGCAGCCATTAGAAAATATTCGACCATTGCCTCTTCGATCTCTTTGGCTGGTTGCATCTGATCAAGGGCGAAACGCATACTTGCCAGCCAGGACTCTTTTTGATCGTCACCAATGACATATGGTGCATGTCTCATCCTAAGTCTGGGGTGACCGCGCCTTTCTGAGTATGAAGAAGGCCCGCCCCAATACTGAATCAGGAAATCTGCTGTATTTTTCTTAGAGTCAGTCAGGTCATCTGGGTAAAGATTACGTATTTCATCCCTACGAATGACGTCTTCGTAGAAGAAGTCAAGCAATTGATAGAACCATGCGCTTCCTCCAACACGGTCGAACACAGTGTCGCCCTTTCCAACCCAATTTACTTTCACATTATTATTTTAGGTTGAAAATTTATGTGTCATTGTTTGATTGAGGGATTTTCATCGCTAATTCGATTGCTTTATCAACAGTGTAAGCACTGCAAACTATCTCTCGACTCTTTTGGCTAACGAACCCAGTTGCGACCTGATAGTCAAGGAATCTGATCATGTCTTGCCAAAATTCTCCATTATCAAGAAGCACTACGGGTTTATATATTCCATTACGATGCATTCCAAGCTTCGTCCATGTAGCCGCCTCAAATACCTCTTCTAACGTCCCCATTCCTCCTGGTAGAGCTATAAAAGCATCAGCAAGGTCATACATTGTTCGCTTCCGTTCGTGCATATCGGTTGTCACAATAAGGGAGTTCACTCCCGGATGAGCTATCTCACGATCAGCTAATGATTCGGGGATTACGCCTATAACCTCACCTTGGTTTTGAAGGGCTGCATCAGCTACCTGCCCCATAAGCCCAACCTGTGCACCACCATATATGAGGCCTAAACCCTTCTTTGCAATTTTTGCTCCGAGTTCCTTTGCAAGCTTTTGGAACTCCTCATTAGTACCTTCTTTCGAAGCACAAAAGACGCATATTTTTTGATTGATCACTTCACCAAACTACATGAATTTACATTGTTAATCTCTTAAATTCTGGCAATATAGAAACATGGGTAAATTAATCGCCTTCGATATGGAAGGTTGCGATTTTTTTGTATCCAAACTTCTGGAGGCCTGGGATAATGGGCATTCAGTATTTCCTCTTGATCAACGCTTACCGCAAGCTAGAAAAGAACAGCTAGTTAAGACTTTTGGAGCATCTGAAGTCGTAAGCGAAGTGGACACATATAAAGCCGAAGGGATATCAATGGAGCCTGATGATGCCCTTGTTATCGCAACTAGTGGAACGACTGGCGATCCCAAAGGGGTCGTCTTAACACACACTGCCCTTCAGGCTTCATCCCAGATAACATCATCACAGTTAGATGTGCAAGGTGCTCTAGATGAATGGTTGTGCTGCATACCGGTTTCACATATCGGAGGTTTCTCTGTTATTACTAGGGCCCTACACAATGGAGTCCGACTTAAGATGCAGAGGGGATTTGATGCCACATTGTGTGAAGAAGCTGGACGATCTGGGTCAACGCTTGTATCTCTTGTCCCTACAGCATTGGAGCGTATCGAGCCTTCTGTCTTTCGCAAGATTCTCGTTGGTGGCGCTGCAGCGCCGCAAATTATTCCAGATAATGCGGTAACGACGTATGGCCTTACGGAAACTGGAAGTGGCATCGTTTATGACGGCACTCTTCTTCCTGAAGTGAAGATAGAGATTCGTGAAGGCGAAATCGTTGTACAGAGTCCCACTCTTTTCAACCGCTATTTGGGTGATGAGCCTCGAAACAATGAGCAATGGTTCACAACTGGAGACGCAGGCTTTTTCCGAGATGATCAAAAACTTGTGGTAACTGGCCGGCTAGACGATGCCATTATCACCGGAGGAGAAAAAGTTTGGCCAGCTCTCATAGAGAGAGAGTTAGAGTCACTCAAATTATTCTCAGAACATATTGTCGTTGGAAGACGTGATCAAGAATGGGGGCAGGCAGTCACAATCATTGGCGTTCCCAAAAATTTTGAAACATCTATAGACATTAGCGAGATTAGAGCTCAACTAAGAGAGTCTTTACCGAACTATGCGTTGCCTAAAGCAATCGAAATAGTAGAGGCCTTGCCCAGAAATGCGATGGGAAAGGTTTTACGTCGTTTAATCTGACGTTAAGTTAAAATAAACTTTCCCCGCCTTAGGCACCATTTGTCGCATTTGAGTATCAGAAAATAAGTCAGCCGTTCCCAAACCATGCGTAACTTCAGGTGCGACGTTCGATGCGACTGCGCACCATGCCTGAAGAGCAATGGGTCCATCATAAGTGGATGAGATCACCGTTTGGATATTATTTTCTGCAGCATGTGAAGAAATTTTCAGAGTTTGGTCAATGCCACCAATTAACGAGGGTTTAATAACGATGTATTCGCCAAGATTCTCCGAGATAATGGTGTTGAGGTCATTGATGGATTTGCACAGTTCGTCTGCGGCAATTGGTACTGGAACGATGCTTCTTAGCTTTTCCAGATCTTCAAAATTTGCGACAGGGTCTTCAACGTATTCCAATCGGTCATCAAGTAATTTTCTTGCCCTGTCTAGAAAAGTAACAGCGTACTGTAAGGACCAGCTACCGTTAGGATCTAATCGGACTTTTTCATCCTCTCGTACGATTTCAGAGAGTAATTGCAGCCTCTCTTGATCGTCTTTGAATCCTAGCTTTACTTTAAAGACAGAGAGTCCGTTTGCACGATAGTTCTCTATACCTCTTCTTAGATTTCGTTGACTCGAACCATCAAGGAATGCGTTGACTTTCACACAGTTCGGTCCACCTCCTAGGTGCTCTAAAAGGGATTTGTCATTTTTTGTTGCTTCAAGATTCCAGCTCGCAAGGTTAATCGCTGATTGGACTTCATCAGAGAGTTCCAAAAGTGATATCTCAGAATGTTTATAAGATACGAGCTGGGAGTAAGCTTCCTCTATTGTGACACTTGACCAGCCTTCCAATGGGAGAATTTCGCCCTTCCCTGTTAATTCCCCCTCGTCCAAAACCACGATCCAGCCTTCTCTTGAGCTAATTTGTGCCTTTGATGTGATTATCGGTTGAGCTAATTCGTAAGAGGTCTTTTCAATTCGCATATTCCAACTCCCGATTGAACTTATTAATAACCTCAGCGGTTTCTTCAGGTTTCTCAAAGTGGACAGCATGCCCAGCTCCGGAGATGATTGCCAGCGTTGAAGAGGGTATTCGTGATTGCATTCGCTCCCCTATATCAACGTACTTTTCGTCTTCACTCCCTACAACTAGCAAGACGGGTATTTTGATTTCATGGAGTCGTTCCCATAGAGGCCTCATTGCGCCTGCACCAGATGCGCGTAGATGACTAATGATTCCCATAGGGTTCGTGGATAACCTTGCACGTCTTTGCGCCAACAACTTGTCGCTTGATAGTAGCCTTTGGGTAGAGAAAATTCGTTGTGTTTCCCATGTATTTACGAACTCGAGAAGACCTTTGTCTTCGAGCAGTGCAGCCTTTCGGGTGTCATCTAGGGCCCTTTGATGGCGAGCGAAATCATCTTGTATTCCTGGGCTTCCACCAATGAGGATGAGCGATCGAACGCTATTCTGTTTAGCAAGTGCATAGCTTAGAGCCAAGCGGGCACCCATTGAGTAGCCGATTAAATCAAAAGGGTCTCGCAACGAAGAGTTTGTAACCTCATGGAGTTGGTTGATCATAGCTTCGAGCGTGTACTGTTTGAGTTCTTTAGGGCATGGGCTCCGTCCGTGACCAATCAGATCGGGCAGTATATAAGAAGAGTCCAAATAGGTCGCAAGTTCCTCCATTGATTTATGATTACCAAGAAACCCGTGAAGAATAATTCCCGTTGAGTAAGAATGTTTTTGCGAAAAGTAAAGCGGAATGGGGCTTTCCATCATGCTTTCTATACTTCCTGACCAAATTCCTGATCAAAAGCATCCCTTATGGATCCGAAAGCGCGCAAGGTTGAGTCAGTGTCACTTTGGTAGTAGATAATCGAAAGACTAGATTTTGACATCGTTTTTGTGATATCAGCCTTCAGATCCTTGATCGTTTGAGGAGTAGAAACATCTACGCTTAGTGATTTGAGAACTTCTACAAACGGTAACATCGGTGGTGTAAGGAAATACTTATCAAATTGTTCTTTGTTGATAGCGTTACTTATAGGCAGGAAGTTGAAGATGCCGCCTCCCCCGTTGTCAAGAACCACGATAGTCATCTCAGCCTCTAGCCTGATGCTAGCTAGTATTCCACCAAAGTCATGTGTTGCAGCTACATCCCCAATAAGGCAAATCACCTTTTCTTCGGATCCGAATGAAGCCCCTAGACTTGTTGAGATTATGCCATCGATTCCATTAGCACCCCTATTACATAAAGTCCTGTAAGGAATCGCACTATGAGCAAAAGCTAGCTCTGCGTCACGAATTATCATGGAGTTAGATAACATCACACGCACTTCATCATCTACTCCTTCCATCACTGCATTAACTATTGAAAGTTCGTTATGATCATCTTGCAAGTACTTCTTCACTATTGAAGTTGCGACCGTATTTCCTTTCTTCCATTGCTCCAACCATTCTGAATGCGGTCTTAACGTTTCGCTGCTTTGACTGTAAGGAAAGAAAATGTCGCCATAGTAGACCTCTGTTATGGAATTACTCGGATCGACCCAATCCGCAGTTGGAGAAACCAGGATGTGATGCTCCGGTGGGTTTATACCGAGCCATCTTTTATAGGCTTTCGAAGTAGGTGCTAGACCGATATGGATAACAACATCCGGCGACCGAAGCGATTCCGTGAAGGGAAGAGATCCGCACAGCACTTCACCCGAGGTAATAACGGTTCCACTTACAGCTCGTCCACGTATTTGAGAAGCGGGGTCAGCAATGATAGGCCACTTTACTACTTCTGAAAACCAACCAATTCGCTGCATTGCATTATCATCTAGGTCATTTGGGCCAACTGAAATTATTCCATTCTGATACTTTTCCCCCAGTTGCATTAACCGTTGGGCGCCAACGTCGGAGTTGGTAGTTGAATCAAAAGGTCTCAGATTCGCTTCGGGGACGACAAGGTCAGACAGTGGTTCCAAAGGTTCACGAAGAGGCCAATTGAGATGGACAGGACCTCTACCTGCTACAGATCTATCCCAGGCTCTTATCGCTATATTCTGAGCTTGCGACAGATCAGCATTATTCGCAACAGGTAAATCGTAAAACCATCGAACATTAGATCCATAAATTTGAACCTGATCTATTGTTTGTCCTGCACCCCATTGTCGCAATTCAGGAGGTCGGTCAGCTGAACATACAATCATAGGAACCCCAGAATGGTTTGCTTCAATAACAGCCGGTAGGTAGTTCGCTAATGCAGTACCTGAAGTGCAAATAAGCACTACAGGAGATTTTGTGACTTTTGCGTGCCCTAAAGCATAGAAACCAGCAACACGTTCATCTAAGAAGACCTTTACATTTAAGCCTGTCACTTCAGCTGCTAACACTAAAGGGGTATTTCGTGAGCCAGGTGAAACAGCTACTTCAGTGACGCCTAATGCTTTGATCTCGTTAAAGAACCGGATGGCGAAGGGATAAGCCGATGATTGATAGTTATCGGTGGTTGACTTTTTGTCCACAGTAAAAGTCTAGGAGTTAAAGGACCGTATTTTGCTATGTTTAACAATTCATATCCTTATACGGTCGTAATACTGACGTTACGATCCATATATGAGCATTGAAGATTTAAAAAGCTTAATGGAACCAGGCAGAGTAGTTGAAGACCAGGAAGTCATCAGAACCTATATTGATGACTGGACTGGCAGGTACAAAGGTTCTACTTCTGCAGTGACTTTCCCACATTCAACTGATGAGGTAGCGAAAATTCTCAGTTGGTGTTCAACTAATCAGGTAAGAGTTGTTCCGCAAGGCGGAAATACTGGAATGGTCGGAGGCAGCGTTCCTTTAAATGGCGAACTAATCATTTCTTTGAGAAAAATGAAGAACGTCAGTTTCTCGAATACAAATAGAAACCAAATTGTTGCTGAGGCAGGCGCGACACTTCTAGAAATACAGAATTTAGCTTCGGGGAGAGGGCTGATGTACGGGGTAGATTTCGCAGCAAGAGATTCAGCGACTATCGGTGGAACAATTGCCACAAATGCTGGCGGCCTCAACGTCCTTAAGTACGGTACTACTCGTCGTCAAATCGTAAGCGTTGAAGCGGTTACAGGAACAGGAAAAGTTATCGGTAATTTAAATGGTCTAGAGAAAGATAATACCGGATACCACTTGCCGAGCTTATTGTGCGGTAGCGAGGGAACACTTGCTATCGTGACACGAGCCAAGCTGAAACTGTGGCCGGAACCAGAAGAAACAGTTACTATTCTCTTTGGTTTCAACACTATTGAGGACGCTGTTAATCTCACAGAAGACTGCATGTCTACGAATACAGAAATCGTCGCCTGTGAATTATTCTTTCAAAAGGGAGTAGATCTTGTGAGAGATGCCTATGATCTCCAACCACTTTGGGGCAACAAAAACTCAATATATTTACTTTGTGAGTTTGCTGGAGACTCAGGTATTTCCGACCGGTTAAGCGAAAATATTCTAGGGGAAATTCTCCAAACCCATAACTCTGTCTTGGTAGCAACCACAGACAGAGAACGGCAAAGACTTTGGCAGTATCGAGAATTGCATACAGTTGCTGTGTCACAAAAAGGCATTCCTCTGAAACTTGATGTGACAATACCTTTGGGGAATCTACCTCACTTCCTAGATGGGATTGACACGATTTGTGGCAATATCAATCCTTTATCTTTACCTTACGTATTTGGTCATGTTGCTGATGGGAACATGCATCTCAATATCTTACAATCGGAGCCGAATGTAGCTGAGATGGAGGAAGAGATATTAAAGTTTGTCGTTTCGCTCGAGGGAAGCATCTCTGCTGAACATGGAATCGGTCGCGCAAAAGCACCGTATCTACACTTACAACGAAATGAGCACGAGATTAGCCTTTTCCGAGAAATGAAAAAGGCTTTTGACCCTAAAGGTATCCTAAACCCTGACGTCATATTTTTAACCTGCAGTTAATGACACAAAGTTGTCAAGAAAAGAAATTATGACAAGTAAAGAGAATGATTGCGTAATAATGTAGTTTGAACAAGTCACCCATGCTAAGAGGACCCTGAATGACTGAGAACAACCTTCATATAGAAATATGCCCTTCAATTCTTCCCGCAGACTTCAGTCGCTTGGGTTTAGAATTAGAAGCTCTTGAAGAAGCAGGAGCTGACCGGATCCACTGGGACGTAATGGATGGAAATTTTGTTCCGAATTTGACCATAGGCCCTGATACGGTTGCCTCATGCAGAAAAAACGTTGAGATACCTTTTGAGGCACACTTGATGGTAGAGGACCCTGATCTTTTGTCCCCAATGTTTATTGAGGCAGGGTGTGAGTTAATAATGGTGCATGTTGAGTCGGTTCGTCACTTGGACAGAACTCTGAACGTCATTTTAAACTCTGGTGCAAAAGCTGGAGTTACGCTCAACCCTTCTACACCGATTGAAAGCATCATTAACGTGCTTCATCTCGTTGACCAAGTCTTGATTATGTCAGTGAACCCTGGCTTTGGGGGACAAAAATATCTGCCATCTCAAGAGGAGAAGATCAAATTATTACGAAAAGTGATCTCTGAAAGGGATTTGTCCATAAACATTGAAATAGATGGAGGCATAAATGAAAGTACCATTGCTCAAGCTACAAAAGCTGGAGCTAATGTCTTCGTTGCTGGTAGCGCAGTTTTTAACCATCCAGATGGGCCCGCAAAGGCAATCCAAAATCTTCGAAAGATTGCGTCCAGCGTCTAGGGCATGTTAAAGCACGTATTCGCTATTGCTCTGGTGATTTCACTAACTTTTGCGTGTTCAGGAGAAGAAACTTCCGACCCTCTAGCCTTTTGTAAAGATTTTATTACTGTGGCTGCCCCTGACTCTCCACTGAACACTTTTGATTTCAATAATGCGGAAAGTGTAGAAAAGGCAATCATGGACCTCAAAGTTTTATCTACGGACCCTCCAGAGGCTATTGCGCAGAATACAAATCAGGTAGTTGACCTATACAAGAGTATTCTTGAGGCACTAGTGGCGTCCGCACCTGATGATAGACCCATGATCCTCCTTGAGTTTCAGGACGAGATCAACGAAAGCATTGGCTCAATTGAAAGTCTTGAGAATTATGGTGAGACAGTTTGTGGGATAGATTTTGATGAGGAATCACCTTTACCCACTTCAGAGATTCCATTAGATCTGAACAACTAGTCTTACTTCTAGTCAACCTCTCCACGACTCGTGATAACGTGATCGACAATTCCGTATTCCTTTGCTTCTTCAGCAGTGAACCAGCGGTCTCGGTCGGAATCAGCTTGTACCTGTTCTACTGTTTGTCCGGTGTGCCCAGCTATTAGTTCCGCCATTAGTTTCTTAATATAGCTAAGTTGCTCTGCTTGGATTGCGATGTCTGATGCTTGACCTTGAATACCTCCAAGTGGCTGATGCATCATTATGCGGGCATGTTTGAGAGAATATCGCTTTCCTTGAG
>CAJWRY010000010.1 GCA_913046155.1 uncultured Candidatus Nemicrothrix sp.
CCCAGTCCTGCCCAAAGAATGTAATGGAGCTCAGGTTTAAATGATCGAAGATTAGTTCGGCCATCCAGTCGACATGCCTGGCATATGAGTAGTCAGTTTGCTCTAGTGGTTTGTCACTTTTCCCGAACCCTACTAGATCAGGAACGACGACCCGATGTCCTTTATCAACCAATTGAGGAATCATATGCCGGTAGAGGTAACTCCAGGAGGGTTCGCCGTGGAGCAATAGGATCGGGTTGCTATTCTTTGGGCCTTCATCGAGGTAGTGCACGCGCATCGTGCTACCTTCACCGTCGTTGATTTCGACATAGTTTGGCTGGTAAGGGTAGTCCTTTAAGTCGTCGAACCTTGTGTCCGGAGTTCGTATTGTTTGCATGCTTCTCCTTGTTATCAGTCTATTTCTACTCGATGCAGGTCGTCGCCTAGTTCAATTCTTCCGGAGAAATGCTGGGATGCTATCTCTTTCCATTCTTCTCCTTGGCCTGAGGGAAATGCAGGAACGTAATGGGTTAGGACGAGTGTTTCGACTCCTGCTCGCTCTGCGGTTTGTGAAGCTTCTTCAACAGAAGAGTGGTAATCGCATACATCTTGAAGCCTTTCGATAGGGATATTCTCGATGATGTCCTTTCGAATTACGGTATGCACGAGTCCTTTTGCTCCTACGCATAATTTGTCCAGACCAGCGCACGGGATGGTGTCGCCTGCGACAACAACAGCGTCATCTTTATAATCAAAGCGAAAGCCGATAGTCGGGTGGACAGGACGGTGCTCTGTCGGCTCTGTAGAAATTTTGACGATACCTTCCAATTCCACATTTCCGCTTTCGATCTCAATGACATCCACATCGGGAGGGTCGTTGAGGTCAGCATGGTGATCTATTCGATATCCAATGTCGAAGCTGAGAAAGTGCAATATTCTATCGACTACTTCTTTAGTACCTGGCGGTCCAACAATTTGAAGAGGTTTCGGCTTTCCAAACGTAGTTATCCAAGCAGATGTGATGACGTCATTTAAATCAGTTATATGATCACTATGAAGATGCGTGATCAAGACTCCGTTGAGCATGTTTGCGCCGCATCCTGCTGCTGTCAACCGCATAAGAACGCCTCTACCTGCGTCAACCAAGTAGTTCTCTTCACCAGCTTGTATGAGAGTTGCTGGCCCTGCTCTGTTTGGGTCAGGAATTGGCGATCCGGTTCCTAAAAGAGTGATGGTTATCATTTTTCCTCCTGTGTAGATAACAACTTATTGTCTAGCGTTTTCAGCACGCGCCTGAGCTTCATCTGCATCGGGCGCTCTTTTGGCTGCGAGCTGAATTTCGATTTGGTGAAGTTCCCCACTGAAAGGGAAAGGGCTTTCGTATTGAGGTGAGACAGCTGATCCGTGATCGTAACCTATGCTTGAGCCTACGGAAGATATCATTCTCATAAATAGGGGAATCCGTACGGACCCAGTTGGTTCTTCGTTGACATAGATTGTGATTTCTCCACCTTTTTTGATTCTTTGAAATTGAGCGCGCAGTGTTGAGTATCCGGTTGGAATCTCGATATTGGACGTTACAACCGAATGGTCATCAAATGCGTTGTAATCTACAACTAAGCGTTCATTTTGTATGAATATTGAAATGCCAGAATTTTCTGTTCCGGTTGAAAAGAGAACACCATGGTCATTCTTTTTTCTAGTGATTGTGGCTGTTAAGTCAAAGCTTCTTCCTCCAATAGCTGCACTTGCTTGACCTGGTATCGGAGACATAGGAGGCCTATACACATATTTGCGGCTCGTTGGGTGCGGAGATAAATCCCTGAACCGCGCCCCAAATAATTCAAATCCTCTGTCATCAAGTGGGAAAACACCATGCTTTTCTGCTTCTTCCCACCATAATTTTTGCAACTCTGCTAATTTTTTGGGTTCTGACTCAGCGAGGTCATTGCATTCGGACCAATCATCAGTGAGTTTGTATAATTCCCATTGCTCGGTTTCGTAATCGGCGCCAGTCTGATGGCGACAAACAGCTTTCCATTCTCCTGCTATGAGCGCCCTGCTACCCGAGTTTTCAAAGTATTGAACCTTGTTATTAGAAATCCCCTTTGGATCAGTTAGAAGATGAGCGAAGGAATGACCTGAAATTGGAATTTGTGGAACTCCTTTGTATATTTCGGGTGCTTGGATATTTAGTAACTCAAAAAGAGTAGGTGCGATATCGGAAACATTGACGAATTGATGCCGTAAAGAACCTCGGCTCTTCTTTTCAATCCCTTTCGGCCAATGAATAATTAGAGGAACGTGAACTCCTCCTTCATGAGTATTTTGTTTGTACCACTTGAACGGGGTGTTACCTGCCTGCGCCCATCCCCAAGGATAATTGGTGTGGCTATGTGGCCCACCTATGTCATCAATATTCTCGATTGCTTGATCTGGAGTTTCCAATATCCCATTGAAAAACTTCATTTCGTGCATAACCCCAAAAGGGCCACCTTCTTGAGAAGCCCCATTATCTGAAAGAAGAACGAAGATTGTGTTATCTAATTCGTCTGCGTCACGCAGTCCGCTTACTAGGCGACCGATTTGATCATCAGTGTGATCAAGGAAAGCTGCGAATGCTTCTTGGAGGCGCGCAGCTAGGAGTTTTTGGTTTTGCGGGAGATCATCCCACTTCTCGACTCCAGGATTTCTTGGAGCTAATTGTGTGCCAGATGGGATTACTCCAAGTTCTAGCTGTCGTTGATGCCAGCTTTCACGAGTGACATCCCACCCCTCATCAAAAGAACCTCTATATTTCTTTAGATAATCCGGAGGGGCTTGATGGGGAGCATGAGTAGCACCAAATGGGAGGTAAGCAAAAAATGGTCTATCAGGTCTAACTCCTTTTGAGTCAGCAATCATTCGCAGGAGGTTATCGACAATGTCTTCACTTAGATGATAACCATCTTCTGGTTTCCCTGGAGGTTGAACAGAATGGTTGTCTCTGACGAGATCAGGATGGAATTGATCTGTTTCTCCCTCAAGGAAACCATAGAAACGATCAAACCCCCTCCCAAGTGGCCATTGATCAAATGGGCCTGCAGATGAACAGTTTTCCATCGGCGCTAAATGCCATTTCCCCGCACAAAAGGTTGCGTAACCTTCAGCTTGGAAAATCTCAGCCATAGTGGCTGCTTCATTGGTTATGTGTCCCAGCATGTGGGGAAATCCAGTGCGGAAGTTAGAAACTGATCTCATCCCAACAGCATGCTGAGATCGGCCAGTTAAAAGTGAAGCTCTTGTAGGTGAACAGAGCGGCGTAACATGAAAGTTTGTGAACTGGAGCCCATCAGCAGCTAAGCTGTCAATATTTTCTGTGCCGATAGATGATCCATAACACCCCAATTGAGCGAATCCTGTATCATCTAAGAGAACCACAACTATATTTGGGGCATCTTCACCGGGGTGTTGAGGGAGTTCAAACCATGGCTCTGAATCGTTGAGAGTCTTTCCAATAGTTCCTTTAAAGTTGCTTTCTTGATTACGCAATTGGGGCATTTCCCTCCTCTTTAGTGACTGGGAGCAGGCGTTCGATAGCATTGCTCCAAGCTCTACGAGTTTGTCCGACTGTTCGATTCAGTGTGCGTCGAAACTGCTCCCAAGATTCCACCGAAGTAAGAACTGAAATTGACGCTACGATATCCTCACGATCGGCAGGGTTAAGTGTGCGTAGCTCGTGATCAAAATGAACGCGAATCTGGTCGCTGAGCATCAACCGAGCAGAGTCGAGTTGCTTGGCCGTGATAGGGCTTCCTTGAAGATTTCTTCTGTTAAGTAATTGGAGAGGGTGGAGTTTCTCGTGAAGTGCAAGGCGAACTTTAGTGAATGTAGCTATGCGTTGCTTGCGATCGCCGGTGCCTATCTCAGGAATGAAGACTAGTTCAGGGAAACGCTCTGTAATGCGAGCAATGGCATCGTTACGGAGCTCGTCAAGCGTCTCAAAATATCGGTACATCGACGCAATAGAAACACCTGCCCGTTTTGCGACTGCGTCTGGGCTGGGAGCATTTCCACCTTCTAATATCAGGTCAATAAACGCATCTACCGCGGAAGCACGGCGCTCAGAACGCCTAAGCGTATGTGCGTGCGAATGAGACACAGTCTGGCGGTTATTAGTCATCGCTTTTTGTTGCCAAAGTCATATATGATAGTGAAACTATCACTATCATATCCTACCAGCAAATACATTCCCGTAGGGTCTATCCATCGGGCTACTCTTCTGACACTCTTTCCCTTCAACTGTTGGATTTGTTTAGTTTGCTATGCACGATAAGTCGCTGAGAGTGCGGCTACAAATATAGGTTTCGTAGTCAGGGTACTTTCCATGAAATGCTTCTACTAATGCCTGCATTTCGTCTTGACATATTCCTGGCATCAGAATTTCAGTGGCCGATTGGCACCGGATATAAATACTTCCCGACGGGAAATAGCTAAGAATTTCACTTTCGACTATTCCCTCTTCAGTTCTATTGTTGAGAATGCCGAACCCAACAATATCTATAGTCTTGCCTGCTCTTAGCTTGTACCAAATAAGCTCCAAGAATGAACTTATTGAGTCTCTAATGAGGCTTACCTTTGAACCTGGAACTGATGTCCAATGGACAGGGATCTCTGAAATAGAGAGGTTGTTTCGGTATGCGATATCCAGGATTTCTGCGTCTTGCGCAAACCCTTTCACTCTTGAGGATGAAAAGAGTACTTTTGCCACTGGGGTTCTGTATGCCTTAAACCCGCATTGGGTATCTAAGATTTCATGTCTTGAGAGCAATCGCAAAATAAAAGAAAAACCAATGGTTACGAATCTTCTTGTAGGTGAGATTCCTTGAGTTTGTGACCCTTTGAGTGAGCGAGACCCAACGACAATGTGATGTTTCTGAAGTCCCTTTATCGCAGGCTCTAAAGCGGATAGGTCAGTAGCCATATCTGCATCCATTGTGATTATCATTGGACTATTTGCAGCCGCTACTCCTATTCGTAGCGCACTCCCTTTCCCGCTACTTTCAGGTTTAGTTATCACTTTCCCCAAGGGAAAGTGATCATCAATGATTTGTTGACAGATATTACTTGTACTGTCAGTACTTCCATCGTCAACGACAATCAGTTCGATATTCTGGGGAATAATGGATATTGAGCGTAAAGCGTCCAGTAGAGGAGGGATCCGTCTTTCTTCATTCAATGCTGGCACGATGATAGAAACCTTTGAATGGCTTTCAAAAAGGTGCTTTTTCGGGTTCACAGCTGAGTTTCAAATTTTAGGGAAGGGACCTCAATAGCTGTCACAATTACGTCTTTACGGATCGTATATTTACCATGCATTTCTCTAATAGGACCATTCTTTTGTATATGCACTGTGAAGGTGTTCCCTTGATCATGGAAATTAATGAGAACTTCTTTAAAACCTAGCCATTCCTGTGTGATTGGATACCAAGCTTTGTACGTTGCTTCTTTAGCTGAGAAGAGAACTTTTCCGGGATGTTGAACGAGAGTGCCACCAACGTTTTCAACCCATTCTTGCTCTTGGACATTACTTATTCTCCGCAAGACTCTAGAAGATAAAGGTTCGTCTATTTCTGCATCTAAACCTAAAGAAACGATGTCTGATTTTCTTGCGACTGCAGCAGCAGCATAACCATGCGAATGTGTTATGGATCCCACAATATTAGAGGGCCAGATTGGTTCCCCCTTTCCTCCTATCTGGATATGTTCTGGGGATACGTTTGCAAGCACCATTGCCTCATGGGCGCAAAAGCGTCCTGCAATGAATTCTCGTTTTCGGTTTTGCGAAACATTCTCTAAGTAAGTTCGTTCAGCGAGTGAGAGAAAAGATGCATCAATCTTTGCATCACGAGTTTCCATAATGGCTACAGAACTTGAAAATAAATCTTTTAGTGCTCCCATACTTTGGACCGTATCTCAAAAATCTATTTTGGGCGCATGTTCATCATCAGCACTTATTTATTTGTCGAGCGTTCGTTTAGAATTTTGTTTATGGCTTTCCCATCTGCTTGGCCGGATGTTGATTTCATTACCTGCCCAACAAAAAATCCTTGCACTTTCGTATCCCCTGAACAGAAACGTTCCCATTCATTGGTGTGCTCATTAATGAGTTGGTCCACAAGGTTTTCTAAGTCTTTTACACTTACTGCCTCAAACCCCAATTCTGTTGCTAAATCTGAAGGAATACCTCCTCTTAGAACTAGCTCTCCTAACATTTTCTTTGCTTGTGTACTGGTAATTTCTGACTTGTTTTCCATTTGGACCAATTGTGCAAGAGCTTCTGTTGTTAACTCCCCTAAACCATCAGATAGATTATTCACTAAGTGTTTCACTACTTGCTCGGGTTCCCCTCCACCTTTAATAGCATCCAGAGCAAAGGCGTCATGGTTACGTTCAACGAGCAGGGCCACATCATTCAATTTTACTCCATTTAGGTTTGCTAGTTTTCCCCTTCGCTCGGATGGCAATTCTGGCATTTCTTGATCAATTTTAGTGATTATTTCTTTGCTTGGATTAAGGGGCACTAAATCCGGTTCAGTGAAGTAACGGTAATCTTCAGCATCTTCCTTTGAGCGGCCGGAACGGGTTCTTCCTGCATCTTCATCCCAGTGACGGGTTTCTTGTTTTGGGGATTCCCCATTTCCATATAGGCTGATGTGACGATTTGCTTCATACTCAATTGCTCGACCTAGCGATTTGAGTGAATTAACGTTTTTTATTTCACACCGCGTTCTAAGATTATCCTCACCTATTTCACGAACTGAAACGTTTGCATCTACACGTATTGAACCTTCTTCCATTTTCGCGTCCGATATTTCTAAAGCTAGGATGATCCCGCGTAGTTCAGAAACATACGCTTTGGCCTGTTCAATGGTTCGTATTTCTGGCTTACTTACGATTTCAATTAGTGGTATGCCGGCACGGTTGTAATCCACTAAGGAGTAATCGGAACCGGAGATTCTTCCGCTGGTTCCAATGTGGGTAGTTTTTCCCGTGTCTTCTTCTATGTGAGCTCGTTCAATTCCTATTGATTCACCAGTTGGAAGCTCAAGGTAACCGTCAAGGTTTGTTGGCAAGTCATATTGGCTAATTTGATAATCTTTTGGCATATCTGGGTAAAAATAGTTTTTACGCGCGAATACTGATCGGTTTACTGAACAACGTAATGCTCTCCCTAGTCGCATAGCGAAATAAACTGCTGTTTCATTGACCACAGGTAATGAGCCGGGAAGTCCTAAGCAAACAGGGCAAACATTCGTATTTGGTTCGCTTCCGAACTGATTAAGGCACCCACAAAAGAGTTTTGTCTGCGTTGCAAGTTCAACATGCACTTCTAACCCAACTATAAGTTCCCAATCGTCTTTAAAAATTTCTTGATTCACTGTGATGCCTGTTCCAAAGTCCGCGCTGCTTGATACATCACCGATTCCTTCATTGGGGGTGCAAGTATTTGGACCCCTATCGGCATCCCATCCTTGCCTGAACCAAATGGGATAGAGATGGCTGGATGACCTACAAGATTAGAGGGAATCGTACAAACGTCGTTTACATACATTGTCATTGGATCATTCACTTTCGCCCCTAACTTAAAGGCAGTACAGGGAGAAGTGGGAGAAAGAAGTACGTCATAGTCTTTATATAGGTCAGCGAAATTCTCTGCTAAAAGTCTTCGCACCTTTAGTGCTTTACCATAATAAGCGTCATAGTACCCTGCTGATAAAGCGTAGGTGCCAAGCATTATTCTTCGTTTGACTTCATCCCCAAACCCTTCTGTTCTCGTGTTCACGTTCATTTCTTTAAGGTTGGCACCATCAACTCGTAATCCGTAACGAACTCCGTCGTAACGACTGAGGTTGCTTGATGCTTCGGCTGGTGCGATGAGGTAATACGCTGATAGGCAGTAAAGAGCGGCAGGGAGAGAAACTTCTTCGACTTGTGCGCCCGCATCGGACAAAGCCGAAACGGCTTTATTTGTTTGTTCAATAACTTCATGGGTGATGCCGTCTATTCCTCCCATCAGTTCGCTGATGATGCCTACTTTAAGTTTGTTGACGCCTTCATCAATTACTTGCACAAAAGAATTAGAAGCTTGCTTGATGCTGGTTGAATCTAGCGGATCATAACCTCCAATTACTTCATGAACGATTGCCGCGTCTTTAACAGATGTGGCAAAGGGACCCACTTGATCTAATGAGCTTGCGAATGCCAAGAGCCCATAACGTGAGACTCCCCCGTACGTTGGTTTGACACCAACGACTCCACAAAGAGCTGCCGGTTGGCGTATTGAGCCTCCAGTGTCTGAACCTATAGCAATAGGGGCAAACCCTGCCGCTACGGCTGCCGCACTTCCACCACTTGACCCTCCTGGAACACATGAAAGGTCATGAGGATTTCGGGTAGGCCCGAAGGCAGAATTTTCTGTTGAACTACCCATAGCAAATTCATCTAAGTTTGTTTTACCAACAATTGTCGCCCCTGCTTCTTTGAGTTTCTTGACAACAGTTGCATCGTAGGGTGGTTTCCAACCTTCAAGGATCTTTGAACTTGCAGTAGTAGGTATACCTTTTGTACATAGGTTGTCTTTGATTGCTACAGGGACTCCGGCTAACGGCCCTGGCTTTTCTCCTTCAACAATTAGCCTGTCGGTCTCTTTCGCTGCAGCTCTAGCTTCGTTGATAGTCACCAAGTTAAAAGCATGAACATCCTCTTCATGCTCATTGATCTGATTGAGATACCGATCAAGTATTTCAACTGCGGAAATCTCGCGAGTAGTAACGAGATCAGCTATTTCACTAGCGCTTTGGTACTTTTCAGGGACCCTACCACTCATGCTTCTTCACCAAGAATTTTCGGTACCAGGAATCTTCCATCCTCTACTGCTGGTGCTTCGGATAGAAATTCAGAAGGTCTTAGCATTTGATTTGGGATGTCCTCTCGCATCGTATTTTCAATCGGAAGTGGATGCGACATAGGTTCGATATCGTCCAATTGGAGTGCTTCAACATCTTTTGCATGATCTAGAACTGCTCTCAACTGCTCAGTAAAGGTTTCTAACTCTTCGCTTGTTAATCGTAAGCGTGCAAGGTTAGCAACATGCTTGACTTCGTCAGAAGATATTGAATCAGACATTTCCTCATTGTATCCAGCTAAGTCCATCTGACCGTAGTATCAAATTTAACTTTCCGTCTTGTTGCTAAAGCTATTCAATAGGCTCTAGGCCCTTTGATACAAAAATTTCTATGACTCCATCAGCAAGTACTTGAGAACCGGATACAGGTTCCACTCTGATAACTATGCCAAGTCCTATCGTTGGGTGGAATACTTCTGTTCTTTTTACTTGTAGACCCTCAAGCACAATCGCTGTCTCAACTGACTCATATGCTCTACCTACAAGAGTTTCAGGAACTGTCCGCAGTTCAGGGCCTGAACTAATTTCAATATCTACTTCTGATCCGGTTGGCAACTCTGTTACTGAAGTTGCAGGTCCGATAACCAAGCCAATGGCTACCTTCTCATCAGGCACCTCGGAAGTCGCTCCGAGTCTTAAGCTGGACTCCAAGAGTATCGATTCTGCTTCGTCAATGGTGAGCCCCGTAAGGCCTAGAGGTATGGTACGAAGTTCAGGTCCAAGTGAAACAAAATAGGTAAGAACTTTTCCTTCCGCTAGTTCCACACCTGCATCAGGTATGGTCCTAAGAATTTCCCCATTCTGTGTTCCGTCTTCTCTAGTTAAGGCTTCTTCAAGAACCCAGAAGTCACTGAACTGGTTTATAAGATCAGCAGTTTGCAATCCCGCTACTTCTGGTACCACCTGAAGCCTGACTTCTTCTTCTTCATTTCCAGAATTAATTAAGAGTGCTATTCCCGCGATAAGAATACCCATTACGAGTAGCCATAGCCACCGTCTGAGATGAGACTTTAGATATAAGATCGCTTTACTAAAACGATCTTTAAAGTTTGGTTTTCCGCCATTCTCGATGACTTCTGGTTCGCCATTAAATGTCTCAAAAAGGTTCAGATTTAAACTGCTCTCAACAGGAAGTAAGGCAGGTTTATCATTTTTGATGTTTAATTCACTGGCAATCTTTAATAGTGAACTAGCAGAGGGTCTTTCAGAAGATTTTGCTGATCTTACGCTTGTAAATGCGGACTTTAGCTGCTGTAGAATTTCCGAATCTTTTTCTTGTGCTTCGCCAGTGCTCGCATTTTCCGCAAGCTTTGTATCAATTAATTCTGTGAAGATTGCTGCAATGGCATAGACGTCATCAGCAGGACTAAGCGGCTCACCACTAATTAATTCCGGAGATAGATAGGGTCCCGTAGTAAAAGATTCTGATGAAGAATGTAATGAACTTATGTTTCGCATACCGGCATCAGATATCTTTAAGTCGCCGGTTAGATTGAAGATAACATTTTCAGGTTTCAGGCCACCGTGAACTTTTCCTCTCTCATGGAGATAACTGATTCCCTTTAGTATTTCCATCATAATAAATGTTATTTGCGCAATGGAAAGCGATGAGTCTTGTTGCAGCATTGCTCTAAGATCTCCACCTGCTAAAAATTCAGTAACGACATAAGGGACCTCGCTTGAGCCCCAATCTAAAATTTTGATTAAGTTTGGGTGGTTCGTTCGTGCGAGATCTTGGAGGGCAACCTGGAAACTTTTCTGAAAGTCTTCCCCATTGAGCGCCGTACCATCGAATACCTTTACAATCGTTTGCTTCCTTACACGTATGTCATCGGCAAGATATATCTGTGTCAAAGTTCCACTTCCGAATGGCGTTATGAGTCGGTAACGGTTATTGATAACTTTTCCGGCATACAAATACGTTGATGATTCCACATTTAGATCGTATTGCCCTTGTGACGATTTGCATATCTCATGTGATTGCAGTCGCGGGATTTAATCTGGCAGAATAGAATTATGACAGAAAAAGTAAAGCCACAACGCAGCTTATTCTCAAGGATTCTTGGCCCAGCATTGGTCACAGTTGGAATCACAGGAGTTATTTTGGGTTTTGCGCTGTCAAATAGTGGAAGTACGGATATTCGTGTAGAAGGCAACCCAGTAATAGAGGCATTATTCCCCGAACCAGATGCAGAGGTACTCAGACAGACATCAATCGGCATTGACCTAATTGCTGGGTACGAGGCAGAGCTAACAATTAATGGGGTTGCTATTCCTCCTGATCAAATAAATGTGTTGCGAGACTTGGAGAATCCCAGAGAAAGCGCTCAAACTAGTGGAACTTTTGGGTCTACATTAAACCGGTTCCTGTACCAACCTCTTGAAGGCAGAGCAGTGCCAGAATTGCAGGGAGATAGAAACTGTGTTGTTGCAGTTTACTGGCCTCTTTCAGATGCGACTGCTAGGTCAACAATCGAGTGGTGCTTTACTGCCCTATAAGTAGATTTAGGATGCTAGCAATTTATCAAGTTGCTTCACTGCATCTAAAGGGTTAGGGCCAACGTGTATGCTCTTGATCCCTAATTCTTCAGCTACATGAACGTGTTCTAAATAGTCATCAAGAAATATTGTCTTATCTGCAGAATTGTCAGCAATTTCTAGTGCCAACATGAATATCTTTGGGTCAGGCTTTCGTATCCCAACTTCAGAACTGTCAATGATTCCGTCAAATATGTTCTCTGGCAACATTGATTTCCATGATGAGCTGAATTCGAGAATATTATTTGAAAGAATAAATTGGTTAATTCCTAAATCTTTGTATCGGCGAACAGCATCAAACATTTCTTCAGTTGTATCGCTTTTGCCTCCCATTGACTTAAAGAAATCTCTTATCTCAAAACCTTCAATTCCCCTAGTACTAGTCAATACCTCTATTTCTTCAAGGGCTTCTACCATTGTTATCTCGCCTCGTTCAAGCCGGTGCCAATGGTGATCACCATCATCTAAACCATAACCTAAAACCAATTCAATAAGCTCTTGAGATTTCACTCCCAAGTGAGCAGAGTAGATGTCAATTGAGTAGAAAGGAGAGCCTGTAAATATCCCACCAAAATCCCAAAGGATACATTCAAAGTGAGACTCACTCATTATTTACTTTATTTCCCCTGATTTAAGCAGATTTTGAAACCCTGACTCGTCCAGAATAGGAATTCCCAACTCCTCTGCTTTTTTTAATTTAGACCCCCCTGGATTGTTCCCCACAACGAGAGCCGATGTTTTGCTTGATACACTTCCCGGAGATTTACCTCCTCGAGATGTAATTGCCTCTGCGACTTGATCTCTTGTGAAGCCCTGCAAGGTTCCTGTCACGACAATCACCTTTCCTTGGAGAGTATTATCAGTTTCCTCAAGGACAGGACCAACAAAATTAACACCCGCAGATCTGAACTTTTCAATTAATTCTCTATGTTTGGGTTCTTTGAAATAGTTAAAGACGCTACTCGCAATTACTGGACCAAGTCCCTCTATCGCCTCCAGCTCGTCTAGCGATGCATCAATTAGCGAATCAAGGTGTTTAAATGACACGGCAAGCAGATCTGCGTTAGTCCTACCGACGTGCGGAATTGAGAGTCCAAAAATCAAATTCCCGAGTGTCTTTGACTTTGAGGATTCAATCGCTAGCTGAAGGTTACTCACAGATGTTTCTCCGAAACCCTCAAATGATTGAATCTTGTGAAAATCTAGCGTGTATAAGTCACCTACATCGTTCATCAGCCCCTCAGTTACAAAGAGATCTATTGTTTGTTCCCCCAGATGCTCAATATCCATTGCTGTTCTCTGTGCGAAGTGTTCTACTCTGCCTCTAACTTGTCTTGGGCAGAAATAATTGGTGCATCTATGTCTTGCTTCACCATCGGGTCGGCTCAGCTCAGCGCTACATGATGGACAACTTTTGGGGAACCTCCATTGTGGGAGATCACTGGGGCGTTTATCGAGAACAGGACCCACGACTTCTGGGATCACTTCACCGGCTCTCCTGACGATGACTGTATCCCCTGGGCGAACGTCCTTTTCCCTAACCTGATCCTCGTTATGCAATGTTGCAGTGGAAACTGTCACCCCACCAACGAATACCGGTTCAAGTCTTGCAAATGGTGTTGCTGAACCAGCTGCTCCGATTGAGACTTCGATGTCTAGTAGTTTGGTTGTTTGTTCTTCGGGTGGCAATTTAAATGCTAACGCCCATCTAGGGGCTTTCGCTGTTGCCCCTAATTCTTCTTGAATCTTTAACGAGTCAACTTTTATAACTATTCCATCAAATTCATAGTCAAAGTTAGATTTTTTAAGCCTGTACTCATTGATATAGGCACTAAGCCCCTGCTTCCCTGATATCACCCTTTGTGCATTTTGGTTTACGGGAAATCCAAGCGAGCTCAGGTATTCAAGTGTTCCAAAATGAGACTTAAGGTGAGGTCCGCCAGATATTAGACCTATTTGGTAGGCCCAGAAGGATAAATTTCTCTTTGCCGCCACCGATGAATTCTTTTGACGTATTGAACCTGCTGCAGCGTTTCGTGGGTTTACATAGGCCTTTTCGCCTAGTTCTTCTGCTTTCATATTAAGTTTCTCAAATTCACTGATACGGAGGTATACCTCGCCACGCACTTCGAGTACTTGCGGTGCGTCTTTAATAAATTTTGGTATATCTCTGATAGTTAAAACGTTATGTGTGACGTCCTCACCAATAGATCCATCGCCTCTTGTGGCCGCCTGAACTAGCTTCCCATCTTCATAACGAATTGAAATTGCTAGTCCATCAAATTTTAACTCGCAACAAAATTCATTGATACCAGAACTGCCTGTTAATCTTCGATCAATTTTTTTGATCCACTGGTCAAGTTCTATGTCATCAAACGCGTTATCTAGAGACATCATCGGAACTGAATGTTGCACCGGAGCAAAGATCTGCGAGGGGGTGCCGCCGACATTTTCTGTAGGTGATGTAGGGTCGTATGCATCAGGGTATTTTGCTTCTAAATTTCTTAGCTCCCTCATCATATGATCCCACTCTTCGTCACTTATTGAGGGGCTGTCCGACTCATAATAGGCAACGTTGTGTTTCCTAATCTCAGCTCTTAACTCTTTGATTCGTAATAAATCATTGTCAGTCACAACAATAAATTCCCGTTATCTCGCTGTACGGATTAGCAAAGAACCACGCATACTGCGAAAATTCCATATGTGAAGAGAAATTCTTGGATATATGTATTTCGTTTGGCATGGATTCCGATTCCTTTGTTAGGTTATGGAGTCTTTGGTTCCGCTCTCGATGGCAAAAGTGTATCTCTTCAAGTCACTGTTTCTCTAAGCTTATGGATCCTTTGGTCTGTCATTCTCTTAATTTCACTAATTCCTAGTGCCAGTCTACTCACCCTTTATAGGGTCGTAGTGCCTATTTCAGTTGTAGCTGCTATTTGGGGATGTATTAAAGCAGAAATGAACGCTTCTTCCATTTTGTTGCTCTTTTGCTCCGCTATGTGTCTCTCGATAAGTCTTTTACCATCAATAGGATTTTGGTTTATTAACGGGTCAGCATACGGAGATGAAGTCCGAATACCTCTTAGAGCTCCCGGTCCCCTGCTACTCGGCCCTGTTCCCTTGGCTTGGACAGTCGTCGCTTCAAGTTTAATTTTCTCAGTCATTCTTCTATCTTCACAAAACTACGTTTCTGGATTTATTGTCTTGACAATTGGTTCTAGCTTGAGTTATTTTTCGTCCCGCTCGCTATCAGCACTTTCGCAAAGATGGCTCGTATTTGTGCCAGCTGGGATCGTTTTACACGACAATATGGTTCTTGCTGACCCTTTCCTTATTCGAAAGTCAATGATTAAGGGAATTAGTCCTGCATTAGCATCAACCGATGGGCTTGACCTCACGATGTCAAGCCTTGGAATGAGTTTGGAAGTTGAATTATATGAGCCTGCCGGGTTATCCCTGCAAATGAACCCGTTAGCTCCTCCAGAAGTTAATGAAGTAACTTCATTTTTAGTGAGCCCCTCTTTGCTTTCAACAACTCTCGAACAGGCATCAGCACGCAATATTGCGATTTTATGATCTGCTAACGATTCCGGACCCCACGACCGTGCCTTCCTCATAGAACACTGCTGATTGCCCTGAGGCTACTTTTTTGTGCGGCTTTTCCCAGCAAATTTTATCTGTAATCTTTGCTCGAGCTGTGTGGCCATGAGCGCTTGTTTGAATGTCAAGCGCACTAGTAATAGGTTCGCCAATCCATTGGACGTCTACAATTGGTGTCTCTTCATAGTAAAGGTCAGCTTTGGGGCCCACAGTTACTGTGGCAGATTCTACATTTATATCAACCGCATATCGAGGCTCGCCTTCACCTGAGACACCCAAACCTTTGCGCTGACCTATTGTTACCATCTGCACTGCAGGCACGTTAGAGATTCTATTTCCTTGGGAATCGATGACCTGTCCGGGAGTCATTGCCATATGCTGCTCCAAGAACCGCTGTCTTCCACCCTTTGTCCTGCTAATAAAACACACGTCTTGACTATCGGCTTTCCCAGCAGTTTGTAATGATAACGATGCCGCTATTTCTCTGACTTGATCTTTCGTGAGGTTACCTATCGGTAGTTGAAGCCGAGCGAGTTGCTTCTCATTAAGCATATGCAAAACATATGACTGGTCCTTTTTGAGGTCTACTGACCTGCCAAGACGGAAACCCTCAGGTTGTTGGATAATTTGGGCATGGTGGCCAGTAGCTATTAGCTCAAACCCTAGAGCAGTGGCTCGGCGAAAAAGCTTGTCAAATTTAACGTGTCTATTGCATTCAATGCATGGATTCGGTGTTTCACCTTTTTTGTGAGCGTCAACGTATGGATCTACGACATGAGTATCAAATTCATCACCAAAATTGAAGACGTGATGCTGTATTCCTAATTGGTCAGCTACTCTTCGTGCATCAATAACATCGGAGACAGAGCAACATCCAGTATCAGAAGTGCCACCCCACAATTTCATCGTCACTCCGACGACTTCATATCCCTGATTAAGAAGCACAGCTGCTGCAACGGAAGAATCAACACCTCCGGACATTGCGACAAGAATCTTTTGTTTACCTCTCATGATCCTAAGCTCCGTAACCTCTCTATCGCGTCTGGGAGTATTTTGAGCACGCTATCAACATCATCTTCTGTGCTTTTATATCCCAAAGATAGCCGTAATGAACCCCTTGCAAGCTCACGTTTATAACCCATTGCAGCCAAAACATGAGATGGTTCCTGTGCCCCACTTGAGCATGATGATGCCGCAGATGCGAATATACCTGATTGTTCTAATAGAAAGAGCAACGCTTCGCTTTCTATACCACCAAAGCAAAGGTGGCATGACCCTGCTACTTTGTTCGACCGGTCAACGCTTCCATCTCCGTTTGAGCGAACTCCTGTTTCGAAAGTATTACTAATTTCTAAAAGGGAGTCAGCAAGACTATCCCTGAGCATAGCAACTCTTGCTGTATCCGCTTCTTTCGTGTCGGCAGTAACCCTTGCTGCGGCAGCCATGCCAACTATTCCTGGCGTATTGTGAGTTCCACTTCTGAGACCCTTTTCTTGACCGCCACCTAACTGTAGTGACGAAACTTTTGTTTGGTCTTTGACTATCAATGCCCCCACACCTTTGGGGCCCCCAAACTTATGTGCCGCTACGCTGATCAGGTCTGCGCATTCTGTAGCTATATGCATGTCCAGCCATGGAACAGCTTGCACGGCATCCGTATGTATTAGAGCCGTTGGTGATATCTCTTTTACGATAGAAACGATTGTTTTTAGGTCTTGGATTACTCCGGTTTCGCCATTTACCAGGCCGATTGAGACTAATGTTGTTTGATCATTGATTATGTCGGCAAGATGATTTAGGTCAATGGCTCCATTTTGTTCTACATTAACGACTTTGCCACCAACAGACCTTGTTGGTTCCAGAACAGCGTGATGTTCAGTAGCAGAGCAAACCACAGTGCCACCTATCGCTGAGTGGACTCCGAAAATAGCCAGATTATCTGACTCTGTACCCCCTGAGGTAAAGATAATATCTTGCGCTTTGCAGCCAAGTACATCCGCTAATTCGTCACGTGCATCATCAATTAAACGAAGAGCTTTTCGCGCCATTAAATGTGACCCTGATGGGTTCGCATAGTTTTCTCTTAGAACTGGAAGAATCGCTTCAATGACTTCCTCTCTAATGGGAGCTGAAGCGGCATTATCCATATAAATCATTTCGTCTACCACATTTTAAGAATACTGAAAAAAATAAAATAACGTCACTGTGTCGCAAATCACTAAATAATTTTGACTGGGTTGTTATTCCTTCAACTAGGGTTTAAATATGGCAACGATTTGTGTCACTATTGAAATAGCAGCCTCTCCAAAGCAAGTTTGGGAAGTCGTGAAAGACATTAGCGATCACGTCAATTGGATGAAAGATGCTGAGAGAATTGACTTTCTGACCGAGCAGGTGAGTGGTGTTGGAACCATGTTTGACTGCGCAACAAAGGTAGGGCCTTTCAGGCTTAAAGACAAAATGGAGATTACCGAGTGGGTTGATGAGAAGTCAATGGGCGTGAGTCATGAGGGACTAGTAACTGGAACTGGCCGGTTTTCACTAGTGGAAACTAAAAGTAATGAAACCCGCTTCACGTGGGAAGAAACTCTCCACTTCCCTTATTGGATGGGGGGTCCACTCCGGAATCCCGTAGGCACTCGTCTATTGGCTTTGATCTGGAGAAAGAACTTAAAGTTGCTCAAGGAACAGGTGGAAGCATCACTGTAAAGCAGCTCTGTGAGGATATTTTTCATTTGATTTAGTTCTCAAGAACTATGAGGGTAGAGTCGCCAAATATGCTTTTAAACTTGTTGGCACATCAAGGGGGTTGGGATGAGATCTTGATGGTCGTTGCTCCAATAATCTTCCTCTTCTGCCTGTTGAAACTTGCAAATAAAAGGGCACAACGGAATTGAATTTAATTCTCTCTGGAAATATCCGCCCCAAGACTACTTAGATTCTCAACAAGATTTTCATATCCCCTATCTATATGGGATGGCTCACGTATTTCTGTTTGGCCTTGCGCACGCAAAGCTGCAACCACTAACGCTGCCCCAGCTCTTATGTCATGAGCACGTACTGGAGCCCCTGATAAGTTCTCGACACCTCGGATAACTGCATGATGTCCTTCTGTTCGAATGTCAGCTCCCATGCGAATCAATTCATCTATATATCTAAACCTTCCGCTAAATAAATTTTCTGTTACGATTCCGACGCCTTCAGAGACTGCAAGCATCGCAACAAGAAATGGTTTGTAGTCAGTAGCTATACCTGGATAAGGGAGAGTCGCCAGATCAACTGCTTTTAACGATTTATTAGCCATCACCCACAACCCATTAGAGTCAGCTGATATTCGCATTCCCATCTCACCTACTTTTTGGCAGAGCATATCCATGTGATCTGGCCTCGCACCGATCAGGTTGATTTCACCCCCTGCGATACCGACTGCTGCAAGATATGTAGCTGCTTCAATCCTGTCGGGAACTACAGCGTGTTCCACAGCTCCGAGTTTCTCCACACCTTCAATTACTATCGTTGACGTTCCAGCCCCTAGGACACTAGCTCCCATGCGATTAAGAAACGAAGCTAGATCAGCTATCTCCGGCTCACGCGCTGCATTTTCAATAATCGTTGTGCCATCTGCCAAGACAGCAGCCATCATAATATTCTCTGTTGCACCGACGCTGGGAAACTCTAATACGATGCGACTGCCCCGTAATCTCTCACAATGACCGTCAATGTATCCATGTTCCGATGCGAACTTTGCACCTAACATTTCGAGGCCTCTTAAATGCATATCAATCGGTCTTGGGCCAAAATCATCCCCACCCGGTAGCGCAACCCGAGCTTTTCCATACCTCGCAAGCAAAGGCCCTAACACAACTATGGAAGCCCTCATCTTTTCCACCAGTTCATAAGGAGCCTCTGCTGTCAGGTTTCCTGGGTTTGTGATCTCAAGTGAATTAGTATCGTTCTCTCTTACCGTCATTCCAAGTGAAACTAGTAACTCAGACATCAATCTGACATCAGTAATATCTGGAACATTCATGAGATGAAAAGTGCCTTCTGCCAACGAACAAGCCGCCATTATTTTAAGCGCAGAGTTTTTTGCTCCATTTATCTCGACATCCCCGTAGAGAGGCCCGCTTGGTTTAACGATAATGCGATCCATTATCCAAGTATGCTACGTGTAATTATCGTTTCCTCAAAAGTGCGATCTTTAACGAAAAGCTGTTTAATCAAATAACGATGACTTTATTCAGGCACAAACGTTCAGTAGGGAGCGAAGAGGCAGAACAAATCAACTGTGCTCGTTCTAATTCTTTGTTCAAGGAATACGAGGTAGGGCCTGGAATATTCAAATTAGCCGAGGGACCCTTTATAAGCTACCAACGCACGGTAGATATTGATATGCAGACATCGGATTTTGAAGTAACAGAAACATTCTCGTACAAAATATCAGCGCCCTTTTGGCATTACTTACTTCATTTTCCTATGAAGCGGGCGTTAAAGAATTCTAATTCATCCAAGAACTTCAATATCTGGTGGGCACCCCCTAACCGCTTTGATGCTCTAACATCACGAACGGTAAGCTTACTTTGCGTTGCTGCAATTGTTACTGGCTTTTTAGGTGCGCTGATCGGACAAACTGCCACGTTTGCCGCTGAAGAGTTTGGAGCAGGAGATAGGGCACAAGGGATTCTTTTAGCTACTGTGCGAATCGGTGTATTACTCACAGTCTTTATTACCGCACTAGCTGATAATCGTGGAAGGAAGAAACTCCTGGAATTCTCATTATATGGAGGCTGTTGTCTGGCGGTCTTGAGTGCGGTAGCTCCCAATCTTTGGGCCTTAGGCATTACCCAATCGTTTGCTCGAGGCTTCGCTACTTCTATAAGTATCCTAATAGGAATCATGGCAGCTGAAGCTGCCCCGAAAGGTAGTCGCGCTTACATTGCCGGTCTACTGACATTGTCAGCAGGTTTAGGGGCCGGGATACCAGTCTGGATCTTATTTCTTGCTGATCTACATCTAAAAGGCTGGAGATTGCTTTTTGCGACTGCGCTAATATTTTTTCCAGTAATTCGCTGGATTCATCTCCACCTTGAAGAAAGCAAACGCTTCATAAACCATATTGAAAACCACAAGTTTAATAACGGCAGAAAACAAAAGGTCATTGTGAAACGTGTTCTCTTTCTAGCATCAGTCGCTTTTCTCCTTTTTTTATTTGTCTCACCTGCTAGCCAATTTAGAAATGAATTCCTTAGAGACGAACGCGATTTTAGTGCTGCAAAAATATCTCTTTTCTTATTGACTGCCTATACTCCGCAAATTATTGGAGTGGCTATAGCTTCAAAAGTCTCGGATCTGAAAGGAAGAAAGCCTGTGGCCATGATCGCAGTAGGTATAGGGACGATACTGACGGTAGGAAGTTATAGCATCGCTGGCTTTGGCATGTGGCTAATCACGATGTTTGCTGGAATCATTTCGGCTGGTGCCGGACCATCTTTAGGTGTCTATAGTGCGGAGATGTTCGGGACGGGACGACGCGGTCAGATTAGCGGTTTTTTATCACTTACGGCAGTGACCGGTAGCGCCCTAGGATTATTGATATGTGGAGACCTCTCAGAACGGTTCAATAGCTTTGGGGAAGCCTTTACGCTCTTAGCAATTGGCCCTTTACTAGTTGTTTTGATTGTCTATTTTTTCTTTCCCGAATCTGCTAATCAGGAGCTTGAAGATCTTAACCCCGATGACAGCTCCTAACGAAGCGTATCTACCCATTTAGTAACTAAGCCAGCAACTATTTCGCTTTCTTTCGGATCATGATTCTGTCGTTCAAGAATATGGAATCGGACCTCAGAAGGAATCTTACGTGCATATTGCTCAAGCAAGTCTGGTGAGCCAAATGGGTCTTTATCACCCGATATAAAGATTGTTGGTCGCCGGATTCTGTGCAGGTGGCTGACACGAAGAGATTCGACTTTCCCCGGTGGATGCAACGGATAGCTTAAGAGGGCGAGAGCTCGGGACGGTAAACCTTCTGCTATAGCCATAGAAGCAGCTCTACCTCCAAATGATCTTCCGCCGAGTACTAAACTACTTTGAGGAATTCCATTTGCCTCAGCGAAATCAATAGACACTTGAATGATCTCTTTCACGATTTTCTCTATTCTTGGCGGAGGTCGTTTGGCGCTTGCTTGCCGATAGGCGAAGTTATACCTGAGTACTGGAATTTTGCTTAGCCGCTCAATTTCAAGAAAGACAGGGTGTTCCCTATTCCCCCCCGCACCATGGAAAAGAATAATTCCTCTGGGTTTCATAGGCATTCCCGCTGTTTGACTATCGGAGTAATATTCTTCTCGCTTCAGTTAATTCTTGTATCCTCTTCGCAACGTCAACCTTGATGTCATCATCACCAGTATCAGGGTGAGTGGAGCGCAGCAGTTTCCGAAACTGCTTTTTTACTTCTTCATCACCAGGGTTTGTGCTCGAAATACCTAGAACTTGCAATGCCCAACTCTCCGAGCTCTCATGCCCTAAATCAGCCACAAATTTATCATGACGACTCAATAGGTAAGAAATGAAATCAGTTCCTACCTCGCCTCTCCACTTAACAGCCTTGTGCATTAGGTTGACGACAGCTGGCCGCTCTTTGTAAGCGAACTGACTGATTGAGTAAGCCGCAGCGAGAATATTCTGCTCAGCTGCTGCTTCATTCAATTCAAAGATGAACCTGTACTTTCCCTCAAATTCTCGTAGCTGATGAACAGTTCTGGCTAGTCCGATTTTGTCTTCTTGAAACCTATGACGCAGACGTGGTTGAGAAATTCTTTCCCCACGTTGAAGTTGATAAAGTAATTTTTTGTAGTCATCATAAAAATCCTCATCGATGCTCGGAATAAATCGCGCAACTATTCCTGCAAGCAAAACCGCTCCGTTCCCCGACCCTTTCTGTATCGGGAGATAAGTGTACCCGAGTGCAACTCGACGAGTTGGAGCATTTGTTCTTGAGTGAAAGATTTCAAGCTCCGCTAACAGCATGACTTCAGATTAGATCGGATTGTCTTTTCTCAACGCATTAAGAAGCGAATATTGAGAAAAACTAATGTTTCCGCTGTAATACTTCGCTTTGTGGCCACACCGGATGTAGCGTTTGGATTATACGAATTTGGAGTAGTTATGAGTGAAACAAAATCACCGGACCGAAATCTAGCCATGGAGCTCGTACGAGTAACTGAAGCTGCTGCAATGGCTGCGGCTAGATGGATGGGAAGAGGAGACAAAGAGGGCGCAGATGACGCCGCAGTAAATGCCATGCGATTTGTCCTCCGGAGCGTAAATATGGATGGGGTTGTCATTATTGGTGAGGGAGAGAAGGATGAAGCTCCGATGCTTTACAATGGCGAAAAAGTTGGGAATGGCTCCTCTCCTAAGTGCGATGTTGCTGTAGACCCCATCGATGGGACAACTCTCACATCACTTGGAAGAGGCAATGCTATAGCTGTACTAGCAGTTGGCGAAGAAGGAACTATGTTTGACCCCGGACCTTGCGTCTATATGGAGAAGATCGCTGTAGGCCCGTCAGCGAAAGGACTTGTTGACATTAACGTATCGCCTACAGAAAATTTAAACGCCATAGCAGCAGCAAAAGGAGAATCAGTTCGAGATTTAACTGCTGTTGTCCTTGATCGACCTAGACACAACGACTTAGTATCAGAGCTCCGCGAAGCTGGAGCTAGAATACGGTTAATACCAGATGGGGATGTCGCTGGAGCAATATCAACCGCATGGCCTGAATCAGGAGCTGATATTTTATTTGGAATCGGCGGAACCCCTGAAGGCGTTATAGCAGCCGCAGCACTTAAATGTATGGGCGGAGACCTTCAAGGTAAACTTTGGCCAAGAAATGACGAGGAACGAGCTCTAGCAATTGCAGAGGGATATGACCTTGATAAGACTCTTACCGTAGATGACCTAGTAAGTGGGGACAACTGTTTCTTCGCTGCAACTGGCATAACTGATGGAGATTTACTTC
>CAJWRY010000011.1 GCA_913046155.1 uncultured Candidatus Nemicrothrix sp.
GTTATTGCACTGTAGGATTGTTTTAATGAAAGCCAGAGAACTCAGAAGCGCGTTTACTACTTTTTTTGAAAAACGAGGTCATGAGGTTGTGCCCTCTTCAAGCCTGATTCCTCACGATGACACAATCCTTTTCACCAATGCAGGAATGGTGCCTTTTAAAAACTATTTCCTAGGCATTGAAAATCCACCATACAAACGCGCAACGACGGTGCAAAAGTGTGTACGAGCTGGAGGAAAGCATAATGACTTAGATGAGGTTGGTCGAACGAGTAGGCACCTAACTTTCTTTGAAATGATGGGAAATTTTAGTTTCGGGGATTATTTCAAGGAAGAGGCAATCCCTTTAGCGTGGGAGTTTTTCACCAAAGTGCTCAAACTAGACCCCGAAAGACTTTGGGTAACTGTTCATCATACAGATGACGAAGCTGCTCAAATTTGGGAAGAAAAAGTAGGTGTCCCTCCGGATCGTATACAGAGACTTGGTGAGGATAATTGGTGGCGAATGGCTGATACAGGACCCAATGGTCCCTGTTCAGAAATCTTTTGGGACAAAGGCGAAAAGTATGGCCCCCCCGGTGGTCCTGAAAATCCCGCTTCAGATGAGCGATACGTTGAAATCTGGAATCTCGTTTTCATGCAATATGATCAGCAAGCTGACGGTGAGCAAATTCCGCTTCCGAAACCATCAATTGATACAGGAGCCGGATTAGAACGAGTTTTGTCGGTAATTCAAAATGTAGATGCTGTTTGGGAGTTAGATGAGTTCCAAACGCTTCTCGAGGCTGCAGAAGCTATCACAGGAGTGACAAAAGACTACGAAAACAGCACTCTTGTCTCGTTGCAAATACTAGTCGACCATGCTAGATCCAGCAGTTTTTTGATTAGTGACGGAGTCATTCCAAGCAACGAAGATAGAGGATATGTTTTGCGCCGAATCGTCCGGCGTGCCGTCCGGCATGCTTACCTGCTCGGGGTTGAAAAGCCGATCATGTCTGACCTTGCTGACGCAGTAATAACGCTCATGGACGACGCCTACCCAGACCTAGCAGAGAACAAAAATTTGATCAAAGATGCATTGCAACGCGAAGAAGAGGGCTTCAGGAGAACACTCTCTGCTGGGATGAAGATTTTGGAGGGACATTTATCCCAAGTCAATGAGAGTGAAGAATTAAGTGGAGCGGTTGCATTTCAATTGCATGACACATACGGCTTTCCTATGGAATTAACTCAAGAAATCGCCGCTGAAAGAAAAATCCCGATAAATATTGAGCAATTCAATAACGAAATGACTCTCCAGAGAGAAAGAGGAAAAGCGGATTCGTCCTTGAAAGGTAATTCATCTAATTTAAATTCCCAGCTTCAAAAAGCTATAGAAAAATTGCCTGCTACTTCTTTCAAAGGCTATAGCGAGCATGAAAGCATCTCAAAGGTCCTCTATCTTGATAACGATTTTCTAGTTCTTGACCAAACCCCCTTTTATGCTGAGGCCGGAGGACAAGTGGGAGATACCGGTATCATCACAAACGAAAATGGAACCCTCAAAATAGAGAATACAACGGCTATGCCCAGTGGTCATTATTTGCACGCCATAGAGCAGATAAGTGGCGTAATAAAAATTGAAGATACCGTCACAGCCACGATTGATAGTAAGAGACGGCTAGAAATTCAGCGCCACCATACAGGGACTCATCTCTTGCATTGGGCACTAAGAACAGTTTTAGGCGAGCACGTGAAACAACAGGGATCATGGGTAGGTCCCGAGCGCCTACGATTTGACTTCAGTCACTTTGCGCCACTCACGAAAGAAGAAATAGAGCAAATTGAAGATCTAGTAAATAATGAAGTCTTTTCAGGCTCTAGTGTTGAGATCGTCAAAACCACGATGGAAGATGCAAAAGAACAAGGGGCATTAGCTTTCTTTGGAGATAAGTATGGTGACGAAGTACGTGTTTTGAAAGCCGGCGAACATTCCGTTGAGCTATGCGGAGGAACACATGTCGGCAATCTCAGTGATATCGGACCACTAAAGATAATCTCTGAAGGATCAATTGGGTCAAATATTAGGCGCATTGAAGCAGTCGCGGGTCTTGGTACTATCGGCCTTATTCGTGCTCATCAGAACCTAATTGAAGAAGTCTCAATCGACCTCGGCGTTCCATCATCAAATCTCATTGAAGGCGTTGCAAAGAAGAGTAGGGAAATAGATGAGCTAACGAACGAGCTAGCTGCATTGCGCACATCTCTTATCATGAGTTCACTTGATACCCTCCTCGGTCAAGCACAAGATGGAATCATAGCCGAACAGATTGACGGTGTTGGCCGAGATGATATGAGGGACTTGATTGGTTCTCTTTGTAGTAGCGAAGATATTAAAGCCGTAATTCTTGGAGTCGCTTTGGATAGTGGTGGGGTAGTACTAGCCGCAGGAGTACCAGCTGGATCTAAACTTGACGCATCCGAACTCATAGCTGAGTCAACAAAACTAATTAAGGGCGGCGGCGGCAAAGGAAAGGATTTTGCTATTGCTGGCGGAAAAGATAGCTCTGCCTTAGAAAAAGCTATCCACTTAGCCCGACAAAAAGCGGAGTCAGGGTGAGAATCATAGGACTTGATTTAGGATCCAAAAGGATAGGGGTTGCTTTGAGTAACTCAGACCTAACAGTTGCCACACCGTATGACGTTATCCAAAGAGCAGACAAGATAGAAAAGGACCACACTGCAATCCTGAATATTGCTGATGAATGGGAAGCAAATAAAATCATCGTAGGTTTACCGATTTCATTAGATGGAACATTAGGGGCATCAGCTAAATCTGTCACCAAAGAGATAGAAAAGCTAAAGGGTCTAACGGATATACCAATTGAAACTTATGACGAGCGTTTTACCACTGTGACTGCTGAACAAATACTCCTTCGCCAAAATGTAAAGCGCGATAAGAAGAAGAGTGTCGTCGATAAAGTAGCTGCCGCAATAATCTTGCAGGGTTGGATTGATTCTTTCAACAATTCAAAAGACGCCAGATCCGGAACAATTACATGAGTGGGGATAACGAAGAATCAACGCGCTCGGAACTGGAAAATCAATCTGTGTATCCAGACACCGAACCGGAAAGACAAGACGAAGGAGAACTTGATGCACCTTATGAAAACTTTTTCCTAGGGGCATATGAGGGAAGTAATGAAATCGGCCAAAGTGGCAACTCAAGTCCAAAAGATATTTACCCTCAAGATCTACCACCCTGGTATGAAGATGAATATTATGATGACCGAGACTGGGAACGACTTCCGAGAAGAACAAGCACAGCGATACGATTTGGTATATTCATAGGCATTTTGCTCATCCTTTCGCTATCAACATACAGCTTTGTCAAAGGATGGATTGATAATCAACTTGACCCACCAGGTGAACCAGGCATAGCGATAACTATTGAAATTCCTCAAGGGGCATCTGCGGATGATATTGCAAGAATCCTTGCCGATAATGACATTGTTGCCAATGCAACTGTTTTCAGATATTACTTAAGGTTCAAAAGTGCTTCCGATTTCCAAGCAGGCATCTATACATTTCAGATAAATAGCTCAGCATGGGATGTTAAAGAAAATCTTTTAGCAGGGCCAATGGAAATCCCTGATGACAGATTTTTCGTAACTATTCCCGAAGGGCTAACTCTAATAGAGATGCAAGAAACACTTCTGGGTCAATTGCCGGACTTTAATCCCGAGGAACTTAAAAAAGCAATTGAAAATGCTGGTACTCCTTCCAGCCTCGGTATTACTTTGAGCTTTATCAAAGAAGGAATCTTCTTTCCTGACACCTACGACGTGGACGAGGTATCACTAGCGAATGAAGAGAACCTTCTCCAGAGAATGACCTCACAATTCGATATTGTCGCCACAGAAACTGGTCTGGCAAACCCTCCCAGCGCCTTGGGAGTCACCCCCTATGAGGTGCTGATCATTGCATCACTAATTGAAGAAGAAGCAGCACTTGACGAGGAGAGACCCAAGATAGCCAGAGTAATTTACAACAGGTTGGAGCGTTCAATTCCATTGGGGATAGACGCCACTATCGTTTATGCTCTTGGCGGTGATAGAGAATTAACACTCAGCGATTTAGCAGTCAATTCACCATATAACACACGACTTGTTTTAGGGTTACCCCCAACTCCGATAAGTGCCCCAGGAAGGGCATCAATAGAGGCAGCTCTCCAGCCTGCTCAAGGAGAATGGTTATATTATGTGCGAACTGACGAATCGGGTGTGGGATCTCATACATTCGCGGTCACGCAGGAAGATTTTAACGAGGCTGTTTTGATATGTGTAGAGAGAGAACTTGGCTGTGGTTGATTTCCCTGACGTTAACGGATATGAATTTATCGCTGCGGTTGTGGGTAAGCCAATAGCGCATTCTCTTTCCCCGCTTATTCATAACACTGCATTCAGGCAAGAAAAATTGAATTGGATGTACCATGCAGTAGAAGTCTCACAGGATGAAGCCGGTGAGTGCATAACTGCAGTTAGGGAAAAGAATATCCGTGGTTTATCTGTAACGATGCCTTTGAAAGAAGCAGTGATTCCTCATTTAGATGGGCTAACGGAGACTGCTATTAAATTGAATGCAGTCAACTGCATCTTCTGGGATGGGGATGACCTTATAGGGGATAATACCGATGGTGCCGGTTTCGTGAATGCCTTGAAGTTGCAGCTCAAGGAACCGCTTAATAAAAAGGCTATCGCAATCATTGGAGCTGGTGGTGCAGCCCGCTCAATCATAAATAGTTTGGGAGATAACCCGGTTAAAGAGATTGTCGTTGTGAATAGAAGCAACCCAAAAGCTGAGAAAGCTGCTTATCTTGGAGGACCTAATGCAAGAGTCGGTAGCTACGCAGACCTTGCTGATTGTGATATTGTCGTGAATTCAACCCCGCTTGGCATGGCTGGGACTTCTGAAGAAGCCATGCTGCCAGTTCCCGTAGAGTTTCTATCTGCTAAACAAACTGTAATAGACCTTGTCTATAACCCCATTGAGACAGAGCTTCTTCGGCAAGCCAAAGGGTTAGGCGCTAAAACATTTTCAGGCTTGGGTATGCTGATTCACCAAGCCCTTTTGCAGTTCCTGCTCTGGACAGGTCTGAATACATCAATCGAGGGTATAGAAAACGTAGTTTCTGATACTATTGGCAGATAACACTTCTGAGGTTAACTCCCTGCAAAAACTAATTTCCGTGACTACTCTCGTAATGTGGAGATGAAAGAAATCAAAGTCAATCTAGGTGAAAGAAGTTATCCGGTATTAGTTGGGGTGAATTGCCTAGATAATGTCGCAAAGTACTACCCCGAGTCCGCAAAGCGAGTGGCTGTTGTAACTCAGAAGCAAATTGGCGTAGAAATCGCTTCAAGCAAAAATCACAAAGTTTTTGATATCGGAACAGGTGAAAACTCTAAATCAATAGAAACCGTTATTGAATTATGCAGGGCATGGGTTGACTGGGGTTTAACCCGTTCAGATGTAGTCATTGGCTTGGGTGGAGGAATGGTAACTGATGTTGCTGCTTTCGCCGCTTCAATCTACCACAGAGGCCTCAATGTAATTAATATTCCTACCACATTGCTAGGAATGGTTGACGCAGCAATCGGAGGCAAATCAGGAGTCAACCTTCCTGAAGGGAAAAACTTAATTGGAACATTTTGGCAACCGAAAGCTGTCATATGTGATACCGATACGCTCCAAACTCTTCCGGATCGCGAATGGAAGTGTGGGTATGGGGAAGTCGCTAAGTATCACTTCCTTGGTGCAGAAGATATGCGGGAATTTGGACTGATCGACACCGTTCTAGAATGTATCAAAGTCAAAACAGGCATTGTTGCTGAAGATGAGCGTGAAACCGGGAAACGAGCAGTCCTAAATTATGGCCACACCCTAGCGCACGCTCTAGAATTAGAGAATGACTTTTCATTAGCTCACGGCGAGGCTGTCGCAGTAGGTATTCGATATGCTGCCGAAGTTGCATTCCTAATGGGGCGCATTGGAAAAGGACGCGTTAAATATCACGAGGAAATTCTCGCCCACTATGGTCTAAATATGAAATTGGAGAAAAGCGTTAATCTTGAAAGAATCACTTCGCTTTTCTTAAGAGACAAAAAATCTCAAGATGGGATCACATTTGTTTTGGATGGAGAAAATGGAGTGGAACCTGTGCTTGTTCACGATCAAGATATATTAGAGAAAGCTTTGGAGGTCGTTCAATGAAATCAATCCTGCTATTAATGGGGCCGAACCTTAACATGCTTGGTGAACGAGAGCCGGAAATTTATGGGTCAGCTACAATGCAAGACCATATTGAGGACGCAGAAAAAGTCGCGAATGAATTTGGTTATGAATTGGTGCACTTCCAATCAAATAATGAAGGGGACCTTGTAAACCAAATCCATAAAGCCAGAGGCAAACACACCGGAATCATCATAAATCCTGGCGCTCTCACTCATTACGGATGGTCAATTCATGATGCTTTGCTTGTCTATGAAGGCGTCATCATTGAAATGCACTTATCTAATCCAAATCAACGAGAATCGTGGAGGCACACTTCTGTTGTGGCACCTGTAGCGGACGGATCAATTGTTGGCTTTGGGATACAAGGCTACGAGCTATCAATCCGAGCGTTTCATCAGATTATTGAAAATGATGATAAGTGAAGATGAAATAGCAATTCACCTTCAAAGACTTACTCGCGTAGGTGACTGGTGCGCAGAACGTAATGCTTGTTTCATTGCTCTTGACTCTTTCACTATCAGATGGCTGACGGGGTTTACAGGGTCTAATGGGGTAATGTATCTAGACCAAAATTGCCAAGTGCTTTTTACCGACTCAAGATATGCGGAACAAGCACCGGTTGAAATCGCAAGACATGGCGTAGATGTAAAGTGTGTTATTGGCTCAGATCCATTTAATAGAATTGCTGAACTTGCAAAGAAAAGAAATGTTCACTTGGACGGCGAAAAATGTTCATGGAGTGCAAAAGAAAAAATAGAAAGCCTTATAGAAGGAGACGTTATTGATGCTCATAAATTCTGTTTGGAACTTAGGTGTATAAAAGATAAAAGCGAAATAGAGAAGATAAGGACTGCAGCTGAAATTACCTGCATGGCTTTAGATAATGCCCTAGCTGAATTAAATCCAGAGACAACTGAAAGAGAGTTAGCTCGCAACATTGAATCACTCATGATTGAATATGGTGCATTGAATGCAGCCTACCCGCCTATAGTTGCAGCTGGTAAGAACAGTGCACTTCCCCACGCTCGCCCTTCTAATCAACGTATTTTGGATACAAATCTGTTACTCGTAGACGTAGGTGCAAATTTTGAAGGATATTGCTCTGACATGACCAGAATGATTCCTCTTTCCGAACTGAATAAAGAGCAAAAATATGCTTCTCAAATAGTGCTTGATGCCCAAATAAAGGCTATTGAATCAATTCGCCCAGGTATGAGAGCAAAAGAAGTTGATGGAATCTGTCGCGATATTCTCTCTAATGCGATACCTGGTGGAGAATTTCTTCATGGAACCGGTCATGGTGTAGGTCTAGAAATTCATGAATACCCTAGGATAAATAGCAAAAGTAACGACATGCTCCAAGAGGGGATGGTTATTACTATAGAACCAGGCATCTATATCGAAGGTTCATATGGTATCCGGTGGGAAGATCTACTTCTTATAACAGATACCGGCATCGAATATTTAACTAACTACAAGAAACTCACACAAGTAGGGAACTCTCACGGTTAGAGTAGTAAGCCAACAGTAAAGGATTCATAAATGACTTCCATATCCACGAATGATTTCAAAAACGGTTGGACCCTGATGGTTGACAGTAATCTAATGCAAATAGTCGAATTTCAACATGTGAAGCCAGGGAAAGGACCAGCATTCGTTAGGACAAAGCTAAAGAACGTGAGGACCGGATCCGTAATAGAAAAGACTTTCCGAGCTGGGGAGTCACTAGAACGCGTCAATATTGATAAGCGTGAAATGCAATATCTATACAGAGATGGTTTAGATCTAGTCTTTATGGACAGCGAAACTTATGAACAAATCACCGTCGCACCTGAATCTGTAGGAGATTTACCAAATTACATAGTCGAATCAGATTCAGCTATCCTCCTCATGTTCGGTAGCGAAATTGTAGGAACAGAACTTTCGGCATCGGTGGAACTATTAATCACTGAAACTGAACCTGGAATCCAAGGTGACAGAGTTTCCGGTGCCACAAAACCAGCTCTTCTGGAGACCGGTTTGAATGTGCAAGTTCCTTTATTTCTAGAAACCGGCGAAAAGATAAAAGTAGATACCAGAACAGGGTCCTACATTAGTAGAGCTTGAAATTCGGATTATGGAATCAATCAAGAAAGGTGAACTGCCTGAAGATACCCCAGAATACATAGTTAACCGACGTTATGGTAGAGAGACAGTACTAGGTTTAATCTATGAGTCTGAATCTAAGTCAAAGGTCCTGCTCGATCTAGAAAAAGATATGCCAGTCCAACTTGATGGATATGCTAAAGAATTGTTTGATGCTCTTATCATTGAGTTGTCAGCTATCGACTCCCTGATTGATGAAAATAGTCATAAATGGGATCTAGATCGAATGCCACTAGTGGATCTAGCGATATTAAGAATAGCGGTTCTTGAACTAAAGCATTTTGCATCCATTCCATCAGCAGTAATAGTTAGCGAGGCTGTGGAGTTAGCGACTAAATATTCCACGAAGTCATCAAGCCCATTTATTAACGGTGTGCTAGCAGGAATCTGTGGATCTCTTCGGCCTGATGACCCAGTTACCTAGTAAAAAAGTTTTCCCTTTGCATGCCAAAGGCGAATAGTGGTGATAGTTTGTACCAAACCGTAAATTGAGTCCAGTGAGGCTCAAACGGAGAAAGGTGCCGAGATGGCCGATCTAGAACGCCCTAACACGCCCCTTGACGGGGGCGTTTTTCATGCGCGTTCAGAGATTATGAACGCAGACGGTGTTCGTCGAGCTCTTTGGAGAATGTCACATGAAATCTTAGAGCAGAATCGCGGACTATCAGAACTAGTGCTTGTTGGTTTGGAAGTTGGCGGAGTACACCTAGCGCAGAAACTAGCTGAGAACCTTCTTGAGATTGAAAAGCAGAAGGTGCCAGTCGGGACTTTGGATGTTGCTTTCTACCGAGACGATATTGGCATCCGGCAAGTAACACCGAGTAATCCAACTGATATGCCTTTTGATCTCACATCTCGAATCGTCGTGCTAGTAGATGATGTGCTCTTTACCGGAAGAACTATTAGAGCAGCAATGGATGCGATTGTGGACTTCGGACGTCCAGCCGCAGTTCAGCTAGCGGTAATGATCGATCGTGGTCATCGTGAGCTGCCAATACGACCTGACTATGTTGGGAAAAACGTACCAACACGCAGAGACGAACTAGTAGATGTTACGGAAAATGGGGTTTTATTAGGAGTCATGAAAGATGCGAAACCATGACAGAGAATCATATTCGAGGCATAGACGATTTAGGGAAATCTGGAATTGAGGAGATTCTAGCTCTCAGTGACCATTTCCACGAAGTAAGCACTCGTCGGATCCCTAAAGTCCCTGCATTAAGGGGAAAAACTATTGCTCTTTTGTTTTACGAGGACTCAACGAGAACCCGACTAAGCTTTGAAACAGCATCCAAGCGCCTCTCAGCCGACAGTTTGAATTTCAGTATCGGTTCATCGTCGGTTAAAAAAGGTGAGAGTCTTAGGGATACTATAGAAACAATCTCGGCTATGGGTGTTGACGCAATAGTTGTCAGGCACGGTTCTGCAGGAGTTCCATGGATGCTACCACGTTGGACTGACGCTGCTGTTATTAATGCCGGAGATGGCTCTCACGAGCACCCAACTCAGGCATTGCTTGATTGCTACACGATACGCAAAAACCTGGGGGAACTTAATGGCAAAAGAATAGCAATAGTTGGTGATATAAAACACTCTCGGGTAGCTCGATCCAATGTTAAAGCTTTCTTGGCTTTGGGAGCCTCGGTTACACTTGTCGGCCCAAAAACCTTAATGCCGTTCAATACCGATGACTGGGGTGTAGAAACCACTGACCAGTTCGACTCTGTTATAGGAGACTCAGATGTTCTTTATATGCTCAGAATGCAGCTTGAACGACAACAGAAATCCTTCGTCCCTTCCCTACGAGAATACGCAAAAGAATATGGGCTTTCAGATAGCAGAGCACAGAGTATGAAGCCCGAATCGTTGATTATGCACCCCGGACCTATGAACAGGGGAGTTGAGGTCTCCAGCAATATCAAAGAACACCCTAAGTCAGTAGTAAACAACCAAGTAGCAAATGGAGTAATAATTAGAATGAGCGCCTTGTATTACCTTCTCGGGGCAGGCAGTATTACCAAACTTGAAGGTTTCAACGATGAGTGAGCTACTTCTTCAAGGGGGCAGAGTCCTAGATAAAGCCGGTGATCGACTCGCTGATGTCCTAATAGACGACGAGGGCCGTATAGCCGAAATAGGGAAGGGGCTTAAAGGGAAGGAAACGTTAGATGTTCAAGGGAAAATCGTATCATCTGGGTTTGTAGACCTTAATGCTTACCTAGGTGGGCCAGAGGACCAACTTTCAGAAACAATTATCTCAGGAACTGAAAGCGCAGTTAAAGGAGGATACACCGCTGTTGTAGCGATCTCCAGGAATCCTGTTGTAGCTGATAACGCAAGCTCAGTTAAAGCACTAATAGAACTATCTGAAGAAGCATTGTGCGAAACTATTGTGTCCGGCTCAGCAACACTCCATAATGATGCGGGGACTATGTCACCTTTAGGAGAGATTTCGGATGCAGGAGTGAAGTTGTTTTCGGCTAGCGGTCCTCCATTGACTGACTTTGAAACCACAAGACGAATCATGGAGTATTCACAGAAGTACGATATAACTCTGCTTTACTCATGTTCCAATTCTTACCTATCGCCAAAGGGAGTGATGAATGAAGGAGCCGTTTCCTCACAACTAGGTATTCCAGGGATTCCCGCAGTCGCTGAAGAAATAGAAGTCTTTCAATTATCGCAATTGGCGCTACTCACTGGCGCAAATTTGCATTTTCAGCAAATTTCAACGGCGAAGTCCATCGAAATAATTAATGAAGCTAAATCAAATGGGGCTTCAATTACGTGTGAAGTATCACCTCATCATATCTCTTTAGACGAATCCTTTATTACTAGTTTCGATGCTCGTTATAAAGTCCTACCCCCTCTAAGGTCAAAACAAGAAATAGCATCTGTCAAAGAGCTGATAACTTCTGTAGATGCGATCGCAACAGGACACAGCCCATGTCAAGATCACTTAAAACAACAAGCGTTTGCAGATGCTCCGTTTGGCACTACAGGACTTGAGGCAGCGCTGGGAGCATCAATAATGCATCTTGATATTCCGCTGAAAGAAATTCTCAGACTCATGTCATGGTCCCCTGCAGAAATAGCTGGCATCGCAGAAACGCATGGAGGAGACCTTGTACCCGGCAGACCAGCAAACCTTGCTGTGTTTGATCCAGAAGCTACCTGGGTTGTTAAAGGAGATCAAGCGGCCAGTAAGTGTTCAGTAACTGCATTTGAAGATATCGAGTTGAAAGGTTTAGTAAGTCACACACTTGTAAACGGAAAACTAGTAGTTATTGATGGAGTAGTTCAAGACCATGGAAGGTAAAGGTGATCAGGATTAATAATTCAACGCTAGTCCTAGCAGATGGAGCAATCTTTCAAGGTTGTCAGATTGGTCATTCCCCAAGCCAAGAATACGCTACAGGTGAAGTAGTGTTCAACACCGTTCTTAGCGGCTATCAAGAAGTCATAACAGACCCCTCCTATGCTGGGCAGATCATCACTTTCACCTATCCACATATTGGAAACTATGGAGTAAATAAAATAGATAACGAAAGTGGTCGCCCTCATTGTAGGGGAGTCGTTGTGAGAGACTTAGCTCGTCGTCACAGCAACTGGCGTGCAACAACTGATTTAAACTCTTTCCTGAAAGAAATGAAAATACCAGGGATAGCAGGGCTTGACACACGGAGGCTAACCATGCATATAAGAGAATCCGGTGCTATGCCTGCAGCTTTTGGAACACTCGCCGCTGATGAGCTTCACGAAATTGCTAAATCTGAACCAGGAACGTCAGGTATTGACCTTGTCTCGCAAGTCACAACCAGCGAGAGCTACATGATTGAGGGAGATCGCCAAGATAAGTTAATCGTGGCCATCGATTTCGGTATTAAAGCGACGATCATAAACCATTTAAAGCGTCTAGGAAACGTTTTCGTTGTTCCAGCGTCTACATCTTCAAGGGAAATTCTAGAACTTAACCCAGATGGTGTTTTCTTATCAAACGGACCAGGCGACCCGGAAGTTGTGAAAGGGGCACCTGAGACAATATCTGAATTGATCGGGAAGGTTCCTATCTTTGGTATATGTCTTGGGCATCAACTTCTTGGATTGGCTGTAGGCGGAACAATCGGAAAGATGACCTTTGGGCATCATGGAGGAAATCATCCCGTGCAGCAAGTACACAATGGTGTTGTTGAGATAACAAGTCAAAATCACAATTTTGCTATTAACCCGGACTCAATAGCAAAAGTTGCGGAAGTAACTCATATAAACCTAAACGATGGAGTATGCCAAGGGATCCGGCTGAAAAGCGCGCCGGCCTTTAGTGTTCAGCATCATCCAGAAGCAGGGCCCGGCCCACATGATAGCTCTTATCTATTTGATGATTTTGCAAAACTAATGGAAGAGACGGCGAAATAAATGCCCAAAAGAACAGATATTCATAAGATTCTTCTAATAGGGTCCGGGCCGATAGTAATAGGTCAGGCTTGTGAGTTTGACTATTCTGGAACGCAAGCGTGCAGAGTCTTGCGTGAAGAAGGCTATGAGGTTATCTTAGCTAATTCGAACCCGGCGACGATAATGACAGATCCAGATTTCGCTGATGCAACTTATATAGAGCCTCTGACAGTTCAAGTACTGAAAGAGATAATTATCAAAGAGCGACCGGATGCTTTGCTCCCAACGCTAGGGGGGCAAACTGCGCTTAATTTAGCCATGGACCTAGAGAGAGAAGGAATTCTCAATGAGTATAAAGTTGAGCTGATAGGCGCAGATGCAGAGGCAATCTCTACAGCTGAAGATAGAGCAAAATTCAAAGAAGCAATGATTGAGATCGGGTTATCTGTCCCTATAAGTGGCGTTGCTCACAGTATGGAAGATGCAGATAAGATCATTGAAGATATAGGTTTGCCAGTTATTGTTAGGCCAGCGTACATCCTTGGTGGAAAAGGGACGGGCATAGCCGAAACACCTGAACAATTTAAGAACCTTGCTAAAAACGGCTTAGCAGCAAGTCCAATAAGTGAAATTCTAATCGAGCAATCAATTAAAGGTTGGAAAGAGTTCGAGCTTGAGGTGATGCGAGATACTGCAGACAACTGTGTAGTTGTTTGTGCCATAGAAAACTTTGATCCAATGGGGGTTCATACAGGTGACTCTATAACAGTTGCACCTACTCAAACTCTCTCTGATGTTGAATACCAGATGCTAAGAGATGCTGCTTTCGCCTGTATGAGGCGAGTAGGTGTAGAAACCGGTGGATCAAATGTGCAATTTGCAGTGAATCCCGAAAACGGAGAATACGTAATTATTGAAATGAATCCAAGAGTAAGTCGGTCATCAGCGCTTGCGTCAAAAGCTACTGGCTTCCCGATAGCTAAAATTGCTACCAAGCTAGCTATGGGGTACACACTAGATGAGATACCGAATGATATTACAAAGAAAACTCCTGCTAGTTTCGAACCAACGATTGACTATGTAGTCACGAAGATACCTCGATGGGCTTTTGAGAAGTTCCCTGGAACAGAAAATATTTTGGGTACGCAAATGCAGTCAGTTGGCGAAGTGATGTCCATTGGGAGAACATTCCCTGAATCGTTACAGAAAGCTTTAAGGTCTCTTGAATTGGGGAGGCATGGATTCAATGCTGACCCAGGAGAAAAGGATTTTGAAAGTCTAAGCGATGATGAATTGCTCAGAAAAGTATCGATACCAACACCTGAAAGATTATTCCAAATAGGCGAACTTATTCTCAGAGGTATCTCAATAGAGAAAATTCACGAAGAGACATATATAGATTTCTGGTTCCTTGACCAGCTTCAAATAATTGTAGAGGAGCGCGAATACCTTGAAAGTCTCTCAGTCGAGACAATTTCAAATCAGGATTTACGCAGGGCAAAAAGGCTCGGATTTAGCGATGAACAGCTCGGTTACCTTTGGAACTCAGAAAGTGAGGAGGTAAGAAAGGCTAGAATAGAAGCAGGAGTTATACCTGTTTACAAAACGGTAGACACATGTAGTGCAGAATTTGAAGCTCATACGCCCTACCATTATTCAACCTATGAAGATACAACAGAGGTTGCTCCATCAGAAAAACCGAAAGTTGTCATATTGGGCTCAGGTCCTAACCGAATCGGACAAGGAATTGAATTCGATTACTGTTGCGTGCACGCAAGTTTTGCATTGAGTGAAGTTGGATATGAGACTGTGATGATTAACTGCAATCCTGAGACTGTTTCAACCGATTATGACACAAGCGACAGACTTTTCTTTGAGCCTCTAACTGAGGAAGATGTGAAAAATATCTTAGACGCCGAAACTGAATCAGCTAAGTTAGTCGAGGGTCCGGGCATTGCCGGAATCATTGTAAGTCTTGGTGGGCAAACTCCTCTTAAACTTGCATCGGCGTTGCCCAAGGATCTAGTGGTCGGTACGCCTCCTGATTCAATTGATCTTGCAGAGGACCGAGAAAGATGGAATTCGGTGTGTAACCAACTTGAGATACCGCAGCCACCAGGCGGGACAGCTACATCAGTCTCTGAGGCGATAGAGATTGTTAAGCGAGTTGGGTTCCCCGTTCTAGTCCGCCCCTCTTATGTATTGGGAGGAAGAGCGATGAGCATAGTTTATGACGAAGAGCAACTAAAAGATGCCATGCAAGAGCTGACTGTATCTGGGAGTTTAGGTAAGGAAGGAGGATTATCCTCGGAACGTCCGGTGCTGATAGATCGATTCCTTGAGGATGCCACGGAAGTAGATGTGGATGCCATTAGGGATATTTCCGGAGAAATAATTATTGGCGGAATTATGGAACATGTTGAGGAGGCGGGAGTTCATTCTGGTGATAGTGCATGTGTAACGCCACCTGTCAATCTCAGTGAAATTACACTTGCAACCTTGACAGAATACGCTTCACTGATAGCTGAAAAGTTAAATGTTATTGGGCTAATAAATATTCAATTCGTAGTAAAGCGTATAGGTGATTCAGAGACCGTTTTCGTTATTGAAGCAAACCCGAGAGCCTCAAGAACTGTGCCGTTTATCTCTAAAGCTACGGGAGTGCCTCTCGTAAAAATCGCTGCAAGGGTGATGATGGGCGAAACCTTAGAAACGCTTCGTAGCGTTGGTTTATTAGATCAAGAGAAAATCTTTAGCCACACCGCAGTAAAAGAAGCAGTGCTGCCTTTTAATAGATTCCCCAATACAGACGCCGTATTGGGGCCTGAGATGCGTTCAACCGGCGAAGTAATGGGTATTGACGCCACACCTGGATTGGCATTTGTGAAGAGCCAGCTTGCTGCTGGAATGTCTTTGCCAAAAGACGGAACTGTATTCATCTCAGTGGCGGACCGTGATAAGACACAAGGTATACAGTCAGCAATGCTATTTAAAGAATTAGGTTTCTCTATCGCAGCGACAGTGGGAACTGCCGAAGCGTTAAGGCAGGCAGGTTTGGAGGTCTCAGATATCGTGGCGAAGATAGGTGACGATGATGGGGTAACGGCTGTTGAATTAATTGAATCTGGAAAGGTTCAACTGGTTATTAATTCTCCACGTGGAAGGGGTCCACGTGCTGATGGAGCCCACATCCGAAAAGCTGCAGGCGAAAGAGGGATACCTCTCCTGACAACAGCTTCATCAGGTTTGGCTCTTGCGAAAGGGCTAATTGACTGGAGCGAGCATCCATTAAAAGTGAAATCTCTTCAAGATTTTCATATAGATAATGAGAACAGCGGTAAAACCAATGAGCTCTAAGATCGCTGCTCAAGGTGCGGATATGTTGAACCCCTTGGCTACCTCAGTGGGTAATGTGAATCTAAAAAATCCTGTGATGCTAGCTTCAGGAACAGCAGGGCATGGTACTGAACTATCGTCTGTCACGGATCTATCAGGTGTTGGCGCTTTAGTTGTCAAAAGCCTTTCTGCATATGAATGGGAAGGTAATAGTGCCCCCCGTTTACATGAGACTCCCAATGGGATGATCAACAGTATCGGGCTACAGGGACCTGGTTTGTCATACTGGATAGAACGTATCCTGCCGCAATTAATTGATAAGGAGATCACTGTTGTCTTGAGCATATGGGGAAGGACAATTGAAGATTATGCGGCTGCCGCTGATCTATGCTCTGACCTGCCTTCAGCAGTTAAAGCAGTAGAACTGAATATATCTTGCCCAAACGTTGAAGACCGCGGGAAAATGTTCTCCCATACTCCTGTCAGCACTTATGAAGTCGTGCAGGCAACTAGCCAGATTAAAGCGCCTCGCTGGGCTAAATTAAGCCCAAATGTTACGAACTTAGTTGAGATTGCAAACGCTGCCAAAGAAGCGGGTGCTGATGGGGTTACTTTAATCAACACTGTAATGGGGATGGTGATAGATATTGATAAAAGGAGGCCATTGCTTGGTGCTGGAGGTGGCGGATTAAGCGGACCTGCAATTCGACCCGTCGCCATTCGCTCAGTCTTTGATGTCTACTCAGCTATGCCAGACTTTCCGATTGTAGGTGTAGGGGGTGTTGCTTCGGCAAAAGATGTAATTGAGTTTTTGATGGCTGGGGCATCAGCAGTTCAAATAGGATCTGCAAACTTTGCTAATCCCCGTGTGTCTTCGAAAATCATCACTGATTTAGCTCGGTGGTGCAAAGGTAATGACTATGAAAGCATCGATGCAATTAAGGGCCTTGCTCATACATCATAACGAAAAAAGAAATGGAAATAGATGGAAGAAGAGATTGAAATTAAACCAGAAATTACGAATAAGCTCGCTATAGCGCTTGACGTAGATGATCTAGTAGTAGCTGTGCGATTAGCTAGAGATTTGAATCCTTACTTTGGCGTAGCAAAAGTAGGTCTTGAATTATTCAGCGCAGCTGGGCCAGATATCATTGGCACGCTAAAGGAGATGGGATACAAGGTATTTCTTGATTTAAAACTGCACGATATACCCAATACCGTAGGACGAGCTGCAAAAGTACTAGGTTCACTAGGTATCGATTACTTAACCCTGCATACAGCTGGAGGAGAAGAAATGCTGACCGCCGGCGTTGAAGGGCTTACGCAGGGAGCAGAAAATGCGGAGTTGGAAGTACCTTCAGCTTTAGGCGTAACCATTCTCACCAGTCAGAAAGAAACGCCAGAAACATTAATGGCAGAACGTCTTCGCCTTGCAAAGTCATCGGGTTGTAAAGGAATTGTCTGCTCAGCAAAGAATTTAGAAGAAGCGAATCAGATAGTTCCCGATCTAACATTTGTAGTTCCAGGAATTAGACCTCGGGGAGTTGAACACCATGATCAAGCTAACGTTGCAACGCCTCTAGCTGCGATCGGTAACGGCGCTGACTTGCTGGTAATAGGTCGCGCTGTCCTGAAAAGTGCTGACCCTAGGAGAGCAGCCCGTGAAATCATAATGGAGATCTCAGAGATATCGTCAAAAAATATATAGTATTCACCGTTTTTTCGGGTGTGAGAATTATTATTTAGATATGCCCGCACCACCGAAACTCACTGACGAACAAAGGCGTGCAGCTTTAGAAAAAGCTGCTGAAGCAAGGAGGGTGAGGGCTGAACTTAAATCACTAATCAAAATGGGTTCACTTACGATTAGCGAAGTCCTTGAGAAGTCTGACTCAAATGAAATCGTAAGCCGGACTAAAGTTCTCGCAGTGCTTGAATCAATGCCAAAAATAGGAAAAGTAAAAGCTCGTCGTATTATGAAAGAGATAGGAATCGCCGAAAGCAGGCGCCTCCGTGGGTTAGGCGACCAACAAAGAGCAGCTCTCGTCTCAGAGTTTAGTTAAATCTTCATGGTTATTGTAGTCTCCGGTCCTGGCGGAGTTGGCAAAGGAACAATTGCACAATCACTTGTTGACTCCATGGAGAATCTTTGGCTTTCAAAAAGTTGGACTACTAGACCTATTCGAGACGGTGAGAGCCCAGATAGTTATGTTTTCGTCAACCGTGAACAATTTGAGTCCTCTATCGATAGTGGAAAGTTTCTGGAATGGGCAGAATTTCAAGGGAATTTGTATGGGACACCGCTTCCAGAAGCGCCAGAAGGTATGCATATATTACTTGAAATTGATGTTCAAGGAGCTACTGCTGTCATAGAGAAGTCCATACCAGCACTTCTGATCTTCGTAGATGCCCCCTCCGTAGAAGACCAAGCAAGAAGGCTCAGGGGCAGAGGGGACCCTGAGGCGGAGGTAGAGAAAAGAATTCTTCAAGGGGAACTAGAACGCGAGAGAGCAAAAGAATTAGGAGCACACATTATTATCAATGATGACTTAGAGCGCACAATTCAAGAAATACGAACGTTGATAGAGAGTCAAGCAAATGACCACTAAAGGTGAGATACTTCATTTGTCGTCTCTAAGTAGTATTTTCAACCAATCTCGTTACCATTAGGTGTATATTTCGCAAAGCAGAGCGAGAGTTTGGAGTAAGAATGTCAACCGAAAATAATTCAATGATTTACCCTAAGATTGAGGGGTTGCTTGAAAGATCTCTAAAACAAGGGGAAGAAGACTCTCATTCAAAATTTCGACTTGTGACACTAGCTGCTCAGCGAGCAAGGCAAATTAATGCATATAGAAACCAGCTAGATGGAGGATTGGGAGTTTCCGTGCCTCCCCAGGTGCATGCAGACGGTATTGCTAAGCCTTTATCGATAAGTTTTGAAGAGATTATCCAAGACAAGGTTTTAGCAGGGGAAAAGAGAGAACCTGAACCTGTCGTTGTTGAAGAAGTAATTGCCGAGGTTGACGAACCTGAAGAAGAGGAAGAAGAAACCGAGTAATTGGGTGTTCATGATGCTTTCGGACAAAAGGATTGTACTAGGGGTATCAGGCGGAATTGCTGCCTATAAATCGATCGAGATAAGCAGGAGGCTTGTTGACGCAGGGGCATTCGTTTCTCCAATCATGACAACAGCTGCAAAGAAATTTGTAGGCGAAGTGACATTGAGTGCTTTAGCATCTGAACCAGTCAAATCATCTCTATGGGAGGACGATGACCCAATACCGCATACAACGCTAGGACAAGAAGCCGATCTTATATTAATCGCTCCTGCTACAGCGAAACTTATAGGCACATATGCTTCGGGAATCTCGGGAGATCTTCTATCAGCTACGCTATTAGCCACGAGGGCTCCTGTGGTCTTGTGTCCAGCAATGCATACAGAGATGTGGGAACATCAAGCCGTACAAGACAACATCAAAACTTTGAGAGAACGAGGAGTTGTTATTGTTGAGCCTGAAGACGGAATATTAGCCGGCGGTGATGTAGGTAAAGGAAGATTAGCTGGAGTTGAATCAATTCTCTCTTCCGTTGAGCACGTACTAACAAAAAAAGATCTTGCTGATCTAAAGATTCTAATCACAGCTGGTGGAACGAGAGAACCTATAGATCCAGTGCGCTATATCACTAATAAATCCTCAGGTAAACAAGGATATGCGTTAGCGAAAGCTGCTTATATGCGTGGGGCGGATGTCACGTTAGTTACTTCAATGCCTGATAATGTGCCTCAAGGCGTTAAGGTCTTGTGCGCACAAACGGCAAAAGAGATGGGAGATGCTGTTATGGGGAACCAAGAGGGCTTTGACGTCATAATAATGGCTGCGGCCATAGCTGACTTTCGCCCTGCAGAAGTATCGGACCATAAAATTAAAAAAACAAAAGGTCTAGAGAGCCTTGAACTAGCAAGCACTCATGACTTCCTCGTTGACTTAGGGCGCGGGAAGAAGTCCAACCAAACCATTGTAGGATTTGCTGCTGAGACTGAAGACCTCGAGAAAAATGCATTCGAAAAACTGAAGAAAAAAGATCTAGACTTAATTGTTGCCAACAATGTTTCGTTACCTAATGTTGGATTTTCTCACGATACAAATGAGGTAACTATCATGAGCGAAGACTCAAAATGGACACTTCCATTGTCAGATAAACGTATTATTGCCGACGGGATTCTCGACGCAGTATTGGAGATTAGATAAGGCTCTGTCTTACTAAACAGATAAGGTAAGGACATGAACGACTCCTTCACATTTACATCAGAATCAGTAACAGAAGGGCACCCTGACAAAATGGCGGATCAGATTTCTGACTCCATTCTTGACGCTCTTCTCGCTAAAGACCCTATGAGCAGAGTTGCATGCGAGACCTTAGTCACAACTGGCATGGCTCTAGTAACAGGTGAGATCACAACCGAAGAAGCTTATGTCGACATCCCTGGTATTGTTCGGGAAACGATCTGCAGAATAGGGTACGACAAGCCATCATTTGGGTTTGATGGTAATACCTGTGGCGTCATGATTGCGATAGATGAGCAGTCAAACGATATTGCAGAGGGGGTTAATAGTTCTGTTGAGGCTAGAAGTGGAATAGCCAAAGATGAATGGGACTCATTCGGGGCAGGGGACCAGGGCCTTATGTTCGGTTATGCCACTGAGGAAACACCGAATTTTATGCCTCAACCACTAGACCTTGCTCACCGATTAGCCAAACAATTAACAGAAATTCGGCGTAGCGGAGTGGTTCCTTACTTGCGTCCAGATGGCAAGACCCAAGTCACAATGGACTATGAAGGTGGCAGGCCTGTCCGTCTCAGAAACGTTGTGGTATCAACACAACATAACGCCGGAATCGATAGATCACATCAAATAGAACCGGACCTGATTGAGCATGTCATACGCCCAACGATCCCTGAAGAATTTCAGGATGACGCCTACGATGTGCATGTTAACCCATCTGGACGATTCGTTATTGGTGGTCCAGTCGGAGATGCTGGTTTGACTGGGAGAAAGATAATAGTAGATACATATGGAGGTATGGCTCGACACGGTGGTGGAGCTTTTTCAGGTAAAGACCCATCAAAAGTTGACAGGAGTGCAGCATATGCAACCCGATGGGTAGCGAAAAATGTTGTTGCATCAGGTGCTGCTTCACGTTGCGAAGT
>CAJWRY010000012.1 GCA_913046155.1 uncultured Candidatus Nemicrothrix sp.
TCGTGGAATGATCAATACAGTTCCGCATCTAATTCAAGTCGAAGAAGTTTCTTAAGCAACATTTTTTGAGAGGAATATCATGAAAATCCATGACTTACAGCCACCTGAAGGTTCTAATAGAAGATCTAAGCGCGTTGCTAGAGGAATTGGCGGAAAAGGCGGGAAAACTGCAGGAAGAGGGTCAAAAGGGCAACGAGCCCGAAATACTGTCAGAGTTGGATTTGAAGGTGGGCAGAACCCACTACATCTCCGACTTCCTAAATTACGGGGATTCAACAACCCGTTCCGAGTCGAGTATCAGGCAGTCAATCTAGATACAATTGCTGAAACAGGCATGACGGAGGTATCTCCAAGTACGTTACATGAAAGAGGACTCGTCAGAAAGAACTCTCTTGTTAAGATTCTTGGACGAGGAGAAATTTCAACCAAAATTGATGTTTCAGCTCACGCCTTCTCAAAATCGGCTGAGGAAAGTATCACTGCTGCGGGAGGGACTATCACTGTCTTACCAAAACCTTGGGGAGAAGGTCGGCCACCTGCCAAGGGGAATGCATTAACCAATAGATGAGACGGAATTCTTATCAGCTAGGATAAATATATGGCAGCCAGTATCTTAAACATGTTTCGTGTTGAAGACTTACGAAATAAGGTCTTATTTACGTTGGGAATGCTGGCTTTATATCGTGTCGGCTGTTTTGTACCTGCTCCAGGTATTGATATTGATGCGATTCAGCTACTTAAGGAAACCACAGATGAAAACGGTGGTGCTTTAGCATTTTTGCGTCTCTTCTCAGGAGGGGCTTTAACTCAGTTTGCAATCTTTGCATTGGGTATCATGCCCTACATTACTGCTTCGATCATCATGCAAATTCTAGGCGTTGTAATACCTCGGGTTGAACAGTGGCAACAGATGGGCGCTGTCGGACAAAGAAAAATCACACAAGCGACCCGTTATCTGACAATAGGTATTGCACTAATTCAATCAACCGCTTTCGCATTTCTTTTCCATAATGGTGGAGGAGGCTTTGGAAGTGCCCCTAGTAGCGGTACTCAACTTGACCTGCTTCCGAAATTCACAGCCCCAAGAGTTGCTCTTGTTGTGCTAACTCTTACCGCAGGTACTGCACTTTTGATGTGGATGGGAGAGTTAATCAGCCAAAAAGGCATAGGGAACGGGATGTCACTAATCATCTTCGCATCTGTGGTTTCTGCTTTGCCCAACCAAGGAGCTCTGGTCAGAACAGATGCGGGTATGGGCGGTTTAATAGGAGTGATCCTACTATTTGGTGCGATGCTGGTCGCAATCGTATTCGTAGAACAGGGCCAAAGGCGTATACCTGTTCAATTCGCAAAGCGTGTAGTAGGGCGTAAACAATATGGCGGCCAAAGTACCTACATACCCCTGAAAGTTAACCAGTCTGGGGTAATCCCAATCATTTTCGCCAGCTCGGTACTCTACCTTCCACAATTATTGGTATCAGTACTCCCATCAGATAATGACCCAGCAAATAAAACTTGGGGAGAGTCCATACAAAGTTGGATTGATAGCAATCTAGTTGTCAGCGATAGTCCTTTCTATCTTCTTTTCTTTGGACTTTTGATTGTCGGGTTTTCGTATTTCTATACTGCCATCACATTTGACCCAGTGAAACAGGCAGACAATATCCGAAAACAAGGAGGATTTATCCCAGGCATTCGACCTGGTCCCCAAACTGAGCGTTATTTGGGCAAAATCTTAAATCGCATAACACTAGCTGGAGCAATCTTTATTGCGCTGGTAGCTCTAGCGCCCACATTTATTTTGGCGAAAGTACTTGATCAAGGAAATGTAGGACAAGTTTCCTTCGGTGGTATCTCTATATTGATTGCTGTTGGAGTTGCGCTAGAAACAATGAAACAAATTGATAGCCAACTTATGATGAGAAACTACGAGGGTTTCTTGAAATAACCGTCATAAACAGAGAGGTAATTCATGTCATTAGGTATGATCATTTTGGGGCGACAAGGTTCTGGAAAAGGAACGCAGGCAGTCCGTATAGCGGAACGGTTTCAAGTTGTTCATATTTCAACCGGAGATATGCTGCGGTCGGCAGTGCAAGAGGGAACCGAGCTTGGGCTTAAGGCCAAATCGATTATGGATGCGGGAGGACTCGTAACAGATGATGTGGTTAACGGAATCGTCGCAGAAAGACTTGCTAAAGATGATGTTCAGAACTCGGGATTCCTCCTTGATGGTTACCCTCGAACGGTTGGTCAGGCTACAGAGCTCAAACAGTTGGTTGGCGAAAGTCTCAAACTTGCTATAAATCTGGATGTTTCAATTGAAGAAGTAACTCAGCGGATGATGAGCCGAGGGCGTGAAGATGACACTCCAGAGGCTATTGCAAGACGACTTGAATTATATGAAGCGGAGACAGCTCCTTTGATTAAATGGTTTGAAAGTGAAAATATATTATGCGTGATTGATGGTCTTGGTACTGAAATTGAAGTGCATCAGCGAGTGATAGAAGAAATAGAGAGAAATATTGGATGACTCAAAAGATAACGAGAATCAAATACTCTTTGGGTTGGGGAGTGACCGTAATGCCGGTAGGATTTTCATTTGGCTTTGCGCGCAGAAATACCTGTAGTCAAACCCAATAATTAGTAAGGAGACAGACACTGGCTAAATCAAAAGAAGATGCAATCGTAATGGAGGGTACTGTAGTGGAGCCGCTCCCTAACGCAATGTTTCGAGTGGAATTAGAGAACGGACATAAAGTCTTAGCTCACATTTCCGGCAAAATGAGAATGCATTACATACGCATACTTCCGGGGGATAAAGTGCAAGTTGAACTTACACCATACGATCTAGAGCGTGGTCGTATCACCTACAGATATAAATAAAGTCAAGTCTAAAAAGGATCTAATGAAAGTTCGAACAAGTGTCAAAAAAATGTGCGACAAATGTCGTGTCATCCGACGCAGTGGAGTCGTCCGCGTAATTTGTTCGGTCAACCCCCGTCACAAGCAAAGGCAAGGATAAGAATGGCACGTATTGCCGGTGTAGATATACCGAGAGAAAAGAGAGCTGTTGTCTCTCTCACTTACATTTATGGAATTGGGAGAACGCTTGCATCTCATGTCTGTGAAGCGACAGACATCGATGAAAATACTCGTGTGATGAACTTGACCGATGACGAAGTTGCTAAATTGCGTAGCTATATCGAAGGCGAACTCCGTGTTGAGGGTGACTTACGACGAGAGGTGCAACAGGATATCAAGCGCAAAATGGAAATAGGTTGTTATCAAGGTATACGTCACCGACGAGGCCTGCCTGTACGTGGTCAGCGAACGCATACTAACGCCCGAACTCGGAAGGGTCCTAAGAAAACAATTGCTGGTAAGAAGAAAGTTCTCAAATAATTATGGCTACACAAAATTCTGGTGCTCGGCGTCCCAAAAAGCGTGAACGTAAGAATATTTCACACGGAGTCGCACACATCAAAAGTTCCTTCAACAACACAATCGTGTCTATTAGTGACCAGCAGGGAAACGTTTTGGCTTGGGCTTCAGCTGGAAATGTGGGCTTCAAAGGCTCAAGGAAAAGCACCCCTTTTGCTGCTCAGCTAGCTGCCGAGGAATGTGCAAGAAAAGCTATGGATCACGGTATCCGAAAAGTTGACGTTGAAGTAAAAGGACCAGGTTCGGGTAGAGAAACTGCTATTCGTTCACTTCAAACAGCAGGAATTGAAGTTACTGGAATAAAAGACGTTACCCCAGTACCACATAATGGATGTACTGTTGTTAAGAGACGGAGGGTTTGATATGTCTAGGTATACCGGCCCAAAAGCTCGAGTTTCCAGACGGCTTGCTACGAATATATGGGGTACCAAGGGAGAAGCTGACGCACTTGAAAAGCGCCCATACCCGCCAGGGGAACACGGTAGGACTGGTCGCCGAGGAAATGCATCCGAATATAAAGTGCAACTTCAAGAAAAACAAAAAGCGCGCTTCACTTACGGTTTAACGGAAAGACAATTCCGAAATATCTTTAAAGAAGCTAGCAGGAGAGATGGTGTCACGGGCGATAACATGCTCCGATATCTTGAGCTTCGTTTAGACAATTTTGTATATCGGTCAGGATGGGCTTCTACCCGCCCTCAAGCACGACAGTTCGTAAACCATGGTCATGTCTCCGTAAACGGTAAGCGTGTAGATATTCCTAGCTACAGACTCCGAAAGGACGACGAAGTCACTTTGCGCGATAAAGCGAAAGGAATGATTGTAATCCAATGGAATAATGATGTTCTAGATCGAGAAGCTCCAGCTTGGATTGAAATTACCGATGACAGACTTGGCGCAAAAGTTCGTGACCTACCAATACGAGAACAAATAGATATACCAATCCGTGAACAACTCATTGTTGAGTTATACAGCAAGTAATTAACAGACAAACAAAACCAGAGGTAAAAAAATGCTTTTGATACAACGACCAGAAATCAAGGCCTTAGATGAAGAGTCAGAGAACAAGCAAAGGTTCTTAATCTCCCCTTTAGAGCCAGGATTCGGACACACCCTTGGAAACTCCTTACGACGCACCCTTCTTTCCGCTATTCCTGGAGCTGCTGTCACTCATGTTCTCTTTGATACTGCAATTCATGAGTTTGGTACTTTCAGTGATGAATATGGAGTTATTGAGGACGTACCAGATGTTCTCCTCAATATTAAAGATATTGTAGTGAGCTCTGAAAGCGAAGAACCCGTATTGCTTCGTCTCGATGCTAACACTCCAGGAGAAGTAACTGCAGGCCAATTCTCTACAAATGCTGATGTAGAAATTCATAACCCAGAGCTTGTTATAGCAACCCTAAATGCGTCAGGGTCTCTAGGAATGGAAGTTACTGTTCAACGAGGGAGAGGATATATCTCATCGGATGCCAATAAGGAAGGAAATACCTCAATTGATCAAGTAGCGGTTGATTCAATATTCTCACCGGTTCGACGAGTTACCTTTAGTGTTGAACCCACGCGAGTTGAACAATCAAATGATTTTGATGCTTTAACTCTCGAAATAGAAACTGATGGCTCCATGGCACCCGCAGATGCATTTGCATCAGCAGGAGGAACTTTGGGCAACCTTGTGCAACTTGTCGCTGATTGGAGCGAAGAACCTCAAGGACTTGAATTAACCGAAGTCGTGACCGGAACATCAGGCTCACCAGATCTTGAACTCCCTATTGAGGACCTTGAGTTGTCAGAACGACCAAGCAATTGCTTAAAGAGAGCTCAAGTCAATACCATCGGCGAGCTTCTCCAGAAATCTGAGGCAGACCTCTTAGCTATCACTAATTTCGGTCAAAAGTCACTAGATGAAATAATTGACAAGCTTGATGAGCGAGGCTTGGCGCTCGCTCTCAGAGACTAGGATTTACAATGCCTGGACGACCTAGAAAAGGAAGACGATTTGGTGGGAGCTCAGCACATCAAAAAGCAATAATGGGGAATCTAGTAGCTTCATTGATTGCTGCAGAGGCAATCGTTACCACCGAAGCAAAAGCGAAAGCTATGAGACCTGTCGCAGAGAAGATCATCACAAAAGCTAAAAAAGGTGGCTTGCATAATCACCGGCAAATTATAGCTTTCCTTCGTGACCAAGAAATCGCCGATAAGTTAATGGAAGATGTTGGACCTAGATATGCTGACCGACCCGGTGGCTACACCAGAATTCTTAAAATGGGTCCTCGTTACGGTGATAACGCTCCGATGGCAAGAATTGAACTTGTTTAATTGATTCGTCAAGGAACCAGTTACTAGAAAGCCATGGTTTCCGCTCCTCCCCATGGAATGAACCGGTACAGAGCATCCGTCTCTTACGATGGAGGTCCCTTCCATGGTTTCGCAGAAAACCCTGATGTTGAAACAGTTGCTGGTAAATTACGGGAATCGTTAGAAAAGATCATCGGTCATGAAATTCACCTGACATGCGCAGGGAGAACAGACGCAGGCGTGCACGCTGAAGGTCAAGTAATCTCCTTTGATGCTGAAACTTTTGATATTGAGAAAATTGAAAGATCTCTGAATAAACTCTGTGCTCCGTTCATAACGGTAAGAGACCTGCAAAAGACTAACGATCTTTTCAACGCAAGATTTTCAGCTACATGTCGTACATACAGATATCGAATCCTTAATGATGATTACCCTGATCCTTTCTCCCATCGATTTGCTTGGTATATTCAGACACAATTAGACATCGATAGCATGCAACGAGCTGCTCAGGCAGTGGTAGGAGAACATGACTTCAGCTCATTTTGTCGAAAAGCCACAATCCTTGTTGACGGAAAAGAGGAAGAAGCTTCCTTAATAAGAGAAGTAATCTCTATCACTGTAAAGAACGAAGGGCCTTTCGTTGAAATATGGGTTACAGCAACATCGTTTTGTCACCAAATGGTTAGGTCAATCGTAGGAACGCTTGTAGCAATAGGAAAAGGGCGCTTGAATAAATCAGATGTGTCATCAATTATCTCAAAGAAGGACAGAAACTCTGCTGGACCTGTAGCGCCTCCTCAAGGACTTACGTTAATGGAAGTTGGTTACTGAGATCTAAAAAAGCAATGATGTCTCAAAAAATTGGTTGTTTAGAGACTTGTTTCACCGTATCGTAGATAGTTGTCCTAACTGATTTAGGAAGATAACTCGAAAAGAATAAAGTCGTGGCTACATATACTCCAAAAAAATCTGAAATAGAACGAACATGGCATCTTGTAGATGCTGAAGGGCTTGTACTAGGAAGGATGGCAACCGAAGTTGCTAAAATCCTTAGAGGAAAACATAAAGCTACTTTTGCCCCTCACATAGACACAGGTGATCACGTCATAGTCATAAACGCTGACAAAGTAGTGCTCACAAGCGGGAAGGCAGAACGAAAAATCGTATACCGCCATACTGGGTTTCCCGGCGGCATTAAATCTGATAGCTACGAAGATTTACTAGAAAAGAAACCCGCTGAGATAGTTCGTCAATCAATCCGCGGCATGCTCCCCAAAAATAGGTTAGGTAGACAGCAACTATCAAAACTACAAGTCTACGCTGGCCCTTCTCACCCACACCAGGCACAGAAGCCAGTTGCATTAGAAATAGATCACGCTCGAGCGAAAGAAGTTTAAAGTATGTCAAACCCACTTGTTCAGACAACAGGCAGGCGTAAAAGAGCCGTTGCTCGAGTTCGCGTTAAAACCGGGTCAGGGACGATAACAGTTAATGGAAGGACTCTAGAAGATTTCTTTCCTTCAGATACACACCGAATGATTATCACTGAACCGTTACGCATCACGAGTACCGACGGATCCTTTGATATCGATGCAACTATTGATGGTGGTGGGTCAACTGGACAAGCTGGTGCTTTACGATTAGGTATCTCACGGGCTCTAATAGATATTGATGGTGATCATCGAGAGTCACTCAAAAAAGCCGGGTTCCTAACTAGAGACTCACGAAAGAAAGAATCTAAGAAGTACGGTCTTAAAAAAGCTCGTAAAGCTCCTCAATTCTCAAAGCGATAAACCAGCTTTGGTTTCCCGCCTATTTCCTTGGTGTCAACAAGTATTGAAAGTGCATTAACCTAGGTTACATGGGACTTAAATTTGGTACCGATGGAGTACGAGGCCTAGCTCATTCTGAATTAACAGCGGAGTTGGTAGCAAAACTAGCTTTTGCAACATCAAATGCGATCAAAGTTAAAGAGTTCGTGATCGGAACGGATGGGCGAGAATCTGGAGATCTCTTCGCACGTGCTTTGACAGGTGGGTTAAGGGCTGCAGGAGCTACGTCACAATATTTAGGAATGGTGCCAACTCCCGGTATAGCTCACATAGCGTCTGAATTTGAAATTGCTGGAGCAGTCATCTCCGCATCACATAATCACGCTGAATACAACGGTGTTAAATTCTTTCTGCCCAACGGACAAAAGCTCTCTGATGAGGTACAAAAGGAAATTGAAACACTTCTTGCTGAGCGAATATCTTCACCACCACTTGAAGAGAGTATAGAAGTATCAAATGCTACTCAAACCTATGTCACAACATGGATAGATTCTCTAAAGAACGCATCATTACAAAATAACTACCAGGATATTTCTGTTGTTATAGATTGCGCCAACGGAGCAGCAAGTAATATCGCGCCTCAAATATTTAAAGAACTAGGAGTTGCCCTTACCGTTATCCACTCTCAACCTAACGGAAATAATATCAACCGAAATTGTGGTTCTACTGACATGAGCTCCCTTCGTGATGCGGTAATAGAGTTAGGTGCAGATCTAGGACTAGCTTTTGATGGGGATGCTGACCGAGTCTTAGCCATAGATAATGACGGAAACACGATAGATGGAGATTATCTGATGGCAATTTTTGCTCGCGACTTTAAGCAGCGGAAAAAATTGAAAGATGACACCGTCGTAGCGACTGTAATGGCGAACATGGGATTCCACGAAGCGATGCAAGCAGAAGCAATCAGTGTCCATACGACTGCTGTGGGCGATAGGCATATACTTAAAGCGCTAGGTGAGAACAATTGGAGTCTCGGCGGAGAGCAATCCGGACATATAATCTTTTCAGATCACGCCAAAACAGGAGATGGAATCTTAACAGGTCTTCACCTTCTTAACAGCTTGAAGATATCTCAAATGAGATTATCCGAGTTAGCTCAGTCTTCTATGCGGAAGTTTCCTCAACTCCTTCATTCAATAGAACTTACAGAGCAATTAGGTGATCAGAAAACTATTCTTCAGCAAGTACAACCACTTATCATGGAAGCAGAATCTATCTTCACTCAAGAGGGACGCGTACTCGTTCGGCCGTCAGGCACGGAACCAATTTTGCGCATAATGGTTGAAGGTGAATCCGAGTCGGAAGTCCACCAAGTAACAAATGAAGTGATGAAGTCAATAAAACGAGCTCTAAAAGTATAAATATCAAGTCATTGATGATGTAACTGCCGTGATAAGAGCTAGTTAAATCCCTACAATGGAATAATGTGCGGGATTATTGCCATTGCTAGACAGAAATCATCACGGATTCCACCTTCAGCAGAAGGGGTAATACAGAGTGCTGAACTTTCGAATCTAGGAAGAATCCAGAGTCATGAAGACATTTTAAGATGTGTTCAAAAGTTACTGAAAATAAAAGAACTTATCTCTGGTGCAGCAGGAATTAACGCTCTGATAACCGATCCACAATTTCGGGTCTATCTACAAGGCATCTGTTCAACCCTCTCAGAAGATCTAGAAAACTTTGAGTCAGAGCTTGTAAAAACTGGAATGGATAGTCAAAAACTAGAAGAGATAAACACTGACCTAATCAAACTGAAAGACCTCCTTTGGCACATTGAATCTGACCGAATTATCGTTTCACAATCAGTAGAAGAACTTTTAGGAGGCCGAAAGGGAGATCGATTTATCGAAATACTCCTTACAGTCCAACAAGTTCTCACAGGACTAGACAGGCTTGAAGTACGTGGCCGGGATTCAGCTGGGATTCATCTCATGATACAAAATCATGGGTTAGATCTTGAAAACCTAGGAATACGTCAAGAAATTGCAAATAGGGCTGACGACCTTAATTACAAATCCGGATCAGTACGGATTTTAGATGGTGCGTTAAGTTTTGTTTACAAAGTCGCGTCAGAAATAGGTGAACTAGGAGACAATACTAAAGAGCTCCGAAAATTAATTTTATCTGACGACCTCTTCTACAGAGCGCTTGAAAATGAGAATGTAACAGCAGTAGCCATAGGCCATTCACGATGGGCGAGCGTTGGTATCATCTCGGAGCCAAATACGCATCCTATGAACTCAGAACTACTGAAAAGTGAAGATAGCCCATTTGTTGTAGCTGCAGCCAATGGAGATGTTGATAACTTTGCTGATCTTAAGCGCGTCCGAAATTTGCAAATTCCCAAACTCATAACGTCGGACTCGAAAGTTATTCCCGCAATTATCTCAAATGAGCTCTCTAGTCAGCATGGGTCTCCTAGTGACCTTGAAGCCTTCAGGCAAACAGTGCAAAATCTAGATGGCTCTATCGCCATTATTGCGAATACTGGCTTACAACCAGAAAAGTTATACATGGCGCTGCGGGGAAGTGGACAAGGACTTTATGTCGGGCTCTCTGATGAAGCGTACGTAGTCGCAAGTGAACCATATGGGCTTGTTGAGACTGCAGATAGTTATTTACGACTAAACGGGGAAATCCTCCCCAACCGCAACGTCAGTGTTTCCGGACCCGGAGAGATTGTTTCGGTTTCGCTTAATGAACCCGTTTCGGTTGACTCACTCCAGCGGATCGCCTATGACGGAACACCTCTCCCAATTGAAGACAATGAGTTCACACAAGCTGAAATTACAACGAGAGATATTGACCGAAGAAATTTCCCACATTTTCTCTTAAAGGAGATTTTTGAGTCTCCTGATTCTTTTGAAAAGACTCTTCGAGGGAATCTGTTGAACGATAACGGAAGCTTTAGGGTCGCACATTCCGAAATTGAATTTCCAAATTCAATCAGGGAAAAATTAGAAGACCACACAATAGATAAGATCTACATCATAGGGCAAGGAACAGCTGCTGTTGCCGGACAAGCCTTAGGTCAATATCTAAGCGAGGAAACGGAGATTTCTGTAGAGTCAATCCCGTCAACTGAACTTTCAGGTTTCAAGTTGTCAACAGACATGTCTAATGTACTTGTAGTTGCTATTAGCCAATCAGGAACGACTACAGATACCAACCGAACCGTAGATCTAGTCCGAGGAAGGGGTGCTGCAGTAATTGCAATTGTGAATAGAAGAAACTCGGATCTATCCCAGAAGGCAGATGGAGTTATCTATACATCGGATGGTCGAGATATTGAGATGAGCGTTGCTTCGACGAAAGCGTTCTACTCACAAATTGCAGCAAGCTTCCTATTAGGTATTTCAATACGCGATCAGGTTATGGGTGAGCCTAATAATTCCGTGAACCAAGAGAATCGTCAAACTCTTTTACATGAATTAAACGAGCTACCAAAGAAAATGATCGCTGTTTTACAACAACAAAATCGGATACGCGACATAGCTTTCGAGCTAGCACCCTCAAGGCGCTATTGGGCTATTGTCGGCAATGGCTTGAACATGGTAGCTGCAAGGGAAATACGAATAAAACTTTCAGAGCTCTGTTATAAATCAATAGCCGCAGATTTCACCGAGGATAAAAAACATATTGATCTCTCTGCCGAACCCCTGGTCCTTATTTGTGCCACTGGACTCAATGATTCAATGCAGTCCGATGTCGCAAAAGAAGTCGCAATTTATAAGGCTCATAAAGCGGCACCTATCGTAATAACTGACAGCGGCAATGCCTACCCAGACGCCCACAGAGTTATAGTCGTTCCAGAAACACACCAAAGGATATCGTTTATCCTTGCGACCATGGTTGGCCATCTATTTGGATACGAAGCCGCTTTGTCAATAGATGCTTTAGCTTTACCTTTCAGGCAGACCAGATCAGCGATTGAAAGGACGTTATCAGGGGACCCAAACATAACTTCGCAAGAACTCTTGGAGTCTATTGCTGAACCGTTGCAGTCAATTACTAAAGCGTTTTTTGATGGATTGCGTTCGGGTTTCTACAACGGAAGTTTGGAGGCAAGCACAGCGACTCGCATCTCGACGCTTTACAGATATGCACTAGGAACAATACCTCTTGACTCATACCAAATTGACACCGGAAAAGTAGGGACGCCTGCAACGTTATTAGAAGATCTTAATGCAGCACTAACAATTGGAATTGAAGAACTCACCAGACCGATCGATGCAATCAAGCATCAGGCAAAAACAGTTACAGTGGGGATTTCTAGATCTGACGAAGAACTCATTCAATTGAATCTTGTGACCAACATGCTTGAAGCTGGTACACCACGTGAACGCATTTCTTATAAAAATCTTCGTTACCTTGCAGCCTTGGACGCAACTGTTAAATCAATTTCAGGATTTATCAGATACGCGATAGAGGGTGACGTTCAATCAAGTACTGCTCAAGTGCATGTTATTGATAGAGGCGGGATAGCCTATGATCTAATTTCGAGGACGGATAGGGATCCTAAATTAAAAGGCAGCAAACATCTCGTGGCGTCTAAACAAGAAGTAACTATCACGAGAGGTAGGCATGATCAGCGGATCATTATCTTAGTCCCTGAGATAAAGGACAAGGAGACTGTAGGAATCACTCTTTTGCATGTCGAACTTGAAAGTCATTTAAGCGAGCAAGCTGCAAGACATGTCATGGAAGGTTACAAAGACAGGTTTACAGCAATCTCCGACTATGTCACAGAGACTGAACCAACATTTAGAGCAGATATTCTCGCGTCTATTCCGGTAGCTGATTTACTAATTGCTCCTATAGAGGAATTGCTTTCCTACTGGAGTCACGACTGAATATGTCATTCTTTTGGGTGAGCTGAGTTATCCATGATCCCTGTAGTGACTCCTTCTGAAATGGCAATTATTGATGAGGAAGCGAGTGAGCCCTTACACGTACTAATAGAGCGAGCAGGGAGCGCTGTAGCGTGGCACGCCCGAAAAATGCTTAAAGGCACATATGGGAAAAGGGTAACAATTGTCGTCGGAAAAGGAAATAACGGAGCTGATGGGATTGAGGCAGCAAAATGCTTACAGAGCTGGGGGGTGAAGGTCAATGTTATTCAAGCGGATGATGACAAAGCGAAAGTACATGGGTGTGATCTGTTAATAGACGCTGCCGTAGGTACAGGTTTGAAGAGGCCTTATTATGCACCACATTTCTCTGGCCCTATTCTTTCTGTAGATATTCCAAGCGGTATCTGTGGTCTGACTGGCGAAGGTCAAGGCAAACCTTTTACAGCAAAAGCAACAATCACTTTCCAGGCACTCAAACCCGGTCATTTATTAGCAGATGGACCTTTTCACGCAGGATCTATAAAGATTGCTGATATAGGTTTAGATGTTTCTACGACGAGGACATTCGTGCTTGAGAGGTCAGATGTTACAAAAATTCTGAATACTATGAATGACAGAGAGCATAAATGGACGTCAGCTTGTTGGGTGATCGGCGGATCGGAAGGTATGAATGGAGCGCCATTACTTTCGTCCCAAGCAGCACTGAGATCTGGATCTGGATATGTGAGAGTAAGCACTCCAGGAGGTCAAGGTGAAGTACCGTCTGAGATAGTCGGCTTTGATATACCGACCGAAGATTGGGAAAATCACGTAATCAAAAGTGATTTTGAAAGATTTAAAGCAGTAGTTGTGGGCCCTGGATTAGGTAAAACAGAAACAGTCAGAAAGGCAGTAATTAATTTGCTTTCAGCAATTCATATCCCAACTGTTGTAGACGCTGATGCTTTGTATGCAATAGGTCAGCAGAATTTGAACCCCAGTGGCTTTGGTGAACATATCGTTTTAACTCCTCACGACGCTGAATATAAATATTTAACCGGTCACAAACCAGCAACTAATAGGGTTCTTGATGTGTGCGAAACAGCTGCGAAGTTAAAAACGGTCATACTACTCAAAGGACCCACAACAATTGTTTCACACCCAGACGGAAGATGCTTGCTAGTCAATAATGGTGATCAACGGCTGGCTACTGCAGGAACAGGCGATGTTTTGAGCGGGGTTATTGCCGGACTTTTAGCGCGTGGGGTTTCGCCATTTGAAGCTGCGGCCTGCGGAGCTTGGATCCATGCTGAAGCTGCTAATAATTGTTTGGCGGAAGGGATGATAGCGTCAGATATCATTAGGGTCTTACCGGAGGTGCTGAATGCGGCCAACGTGGGCTGATATCGATTTATCAGCTATCAGAGATAATGTGACGGAACTGAAGAAACATGTTTCACCCTCGCGTTTCTGCGCAGTAGTCAAAGCTGATGCCTATGGGCATGGAGCTGTTCCAGTTGCTAGAGCAGCAGTTGAAGGTGGTGCTGACTGGTTGGCCGTTGCGTTAGTAGAAGAAGGAAGAGAATTGCGAAATGCTGGGATAGAAGTCCCAATTCTTCTTCTTTCCGAACCACGCCCATCAGAAATGGTTGAAGTAGTTGAATGCGACTTGGTTCCAACTGTTTATAGTGGGGAAGGGATTTCGGCTGCCGCAGCAGCGGCGTCTTCTGCAAATACTAAATTAAATGTCCATTTGAAAATAGATTCTGGCATGAGAAGAGTCGGCGCTGAACCAGAATTTGCAGTCTCATTAGCTCAATCAGTTATCCAGCGCGAACACTTGATTCTCCAAGGAGTCTGGACTCATTGTGCCGTAGCAGATGATATTGATAATCCATTTTCGAATCATCAACTCTCAATATTTAATCACGTAATAGAAGATTTAAACCAGAACGACGTACAGATAAAGATCTGCCATGCAGCAAATTCTGCCCTTGCTTTAAATTTTCCTAATGGTCTTTATGACATGGTGAGGTGTGGAATTGCCACTTATGGCATTTCACCCGTTCAGGGTTGGTCTAAAAATATTTCGCTTAGGCCAGCGATGAGTTTGCGTTCGGAGGTATCTTTCACCAAAATTATAAATGCAGGTGAGGGCGTTTCATATGGTCTTGCTTGGTCTGCACCAAAGGATACGCGAATCGCCACAGTGCCAATGGGGTATGCCGATGGATTGCGGCGAAATTTTGGAAGGCAGGGCGGAATGGTTCTGATACGTGGAAAAAAATTCCCTATTGTCGGCAATATTACAATGGACCAGTTTCTCGTTGATTGCGACGATACTGAAGTATCGCCTGGTGATGAAGTAGTTCTCATCGGGACTCAATTAAGCCAAGAAATTACTGCCACGGAATGGGCGGAGTACTTAGACACAATACCTTATGAGATAATTTGTGGTATTGAGAGCAGAATACCGCGGCGTTATATTTAGGTGGATTTATGATTACCGAAATTGAAGGAATAAAGGTCGGGCATTGGACTGATTCGGTTGCTCAAACTGGTTGTACGGTGATCCTTTTTCCTGAAGAAACGATAGCTTCTGGTGAGATTAGAGGTGGAGCTCCGGCTACACGAGATTTTGCCCTTCTGGAGCCGACGCGCACAGTAGAAAAAATTAATGCTGTGGTCTTATCAGGTGGCTCGGCTTTCGGATTATCCGCCTGTTCAGGCGTAATGGAATTTCTTGAAGAATCGAATATTGGATTTAGCACGTCGGCAGGAAAAGTACCTATTGTTGTGGGACTCTCGCTATTTGACCTTGGTAATGGTTCTGCGATGGTTCGGCCAGGGCATCAAGAGGGAAAAGAAGCTGCAGTAGTAGCATCTTCAACAATGCAATTGGGGCGAGTAGGCGCAGGATCGGGAGCTACCGTATCAAAATGGAGAGGTAAGGAATTTTCCGAACTTGGAGGTCTTGGATGTTCAACCCTTCGAGAAGGGGATTTGATTGTTTCCTGCCTAATCGCTGTTAATGCAAGTGGCGATATTGATTTTGGAAAATATCCAGACAAGATTAGGGATGGACAGTTTAGTATCCCAAAGGTTAACCCATTTGAGAATACGACTATTGGCGTCGTAGCAACGAATGCAAAATTAACTAAATCAGAATGTTTCCTAGCCAGTCAAAGTGCTCATGATGGTTATGCTCGAGCCTTATTTCCAGCCCACACAAGCGGAGATGGAGATGCAGTAGTGGTTGCAGCAACAGGACAAGTTCCTGCCGAAATGTCGACAATTCGATCGTTAACAACACTTACAGTTGAAGCCGCTATCAAAAGTATTGCTAACGAATAAATGACAAATGGTTTTGTGAACATATCAGTTCTGCACCTATGAAGCACTAACCTTGAATTGTGATAGAAATAAACGCTACTTCTCTTAGATATACCCATCAGACAGCAGAGTCTGTTGCGGAAATTGTTAAATCTGGTGATCTAATTCTTTTGGTTGGAGATCTAGGTGCAGGAAAAACAGCATTTACACAAGGATTCGGAGTGTCGCTTGGAGTTAAAGAGGCTATTACAAGTCCGACGTTTACTTTGGCAAGAACGTATCAAGGCTCGTTACAGATTCATCATCTTGACGTCTACCGAATAGATCAAATCGAGGAGGTTCGTGATTTAGCCTTACCCGAGTTATTTGAAGGGAATTCGGTCACCTTGATTGAATGGGGGGATCAAATCATCTCAGCATTACCTAAGGATCATTTGGAAATCTCATTTGAATATGGCGAAGCGGACAGTGAACGCCTGATAACGATCACAGCAAACGGCTCTTCTTGGAGTAGCCGAATGCTTGCTCTCAAGGAGATACTTGAAGCAAAGGGTTTATCTAAATGCTGATTCTAGGAATAGAGAGTTCCACGTCTCAGGTCGGGTGCGCAATAGGGGGTCATGAGGGTGTTTTGGCATCGGCTCACTCGTCAAGAGGAAAGAGACATGCTGAAAACTTAACTCCGCAAATAGAGTTTGTATGCGAACAGGCTCGGGTTGGACTTCAGGAAATTAGTGTTGTAGCCGTTGATATAGGACCCGGACTTTATACGGGCTTACGTGTAGGCGTCACATCAGCGGTTTCGATTGCGTTTGGACTGAATATTCCCATGATCGGAGTCACTAGTCTTGATTTGGTCGCATACCCCATTCGGCACTGTCAAAAGTTGATTGTTGCAGCAGTCGATGCGCGACGAGATGAGATATTTCACGCTAATTATCGTCAAGTTCCTGGCGGTATACAAAGAATTTCTGAGCCAGCGGTTACATCACCGGAGGATCTCTCTGCTGAGTTGCTTGCCTCAAACGATGAAGTTCAGCTTGTTGGGGATGGGGCTATTCGCTATGCCGATCATTTCAAGGACCTTAAAGGGGTAGAGCCCGCAGAACCAGGTCTTGCATTTCCTTCAGCCTCGTCTCTCGTTCAGCTGGCACATGCTAAAGCTCTTCGTGAAGATTTTGTAAAGCCGTCGGAACTCAAGCCCCTTTACCTAAGAAAACCAGATGCATTGGAGATTGATAAGCAAAAGAGGCGTGTTGATAGATGAGCCACGGCTTGGAAGTTAGAGCACTAACTCTGGATGATATTAAGGATCTTCATGCGCTCGATCAAGATTCATTTGCCGAGCCCTGGTCTCGATCTTTATGGAAGCTAGAACTTTCCCGTCTTCATAGAATTTATCTCGGAGCTTTTAAAGGAATACAACTGGTTGGTTTTATCGGAGGATTACTAGCTCATACTGATTTCCATATCACAACGGTTGCGACCAAGAAGCCTCATCGGTGTTCTGGTGTTGGGTCACTTCTATTACTCCAAATGCTAAAAGAAGTTGATGACCTTTTCGAGGGTATTGAAACCATAACTCTTGAGGTTCGTGCTTCTAATAAACCGGCTCAGGGTCTATACCGGAAGTTTGGTTTTGCTCCAGTGGGTCTTCGTCGAGGTTACTATCAAGCAGATAATGAAGATGCAATAATCATGACGCTTGAAAATCTTCAACAGGGGACTCTAGCAGATAGACTTTCAGAAATTGAATTAAAATTACCTACAGCAGTTTATGGAGATGCAAAGGAATGACTCAAGGCCTGGTGCTCGCAATTGAAACATCATGTGATGAAACTGCTGCTGCTGTTGTAGCGGACGGAAAACACGTCCTCTCATCTGTTGTTAGTAGTCAAGTCGATATCCATGCCAGGTACGGAGGGGTAGTTCCGGAAGTAGCAAGTCGAGCCCATGTAGACCTTATTACGCCGGTAATTGCCCAAACCTTGATTGAGGCAGGAATAGAGCATCATGATCTAGATTTAGTCGCAGCAACGCGCGGACCTGGTTTGATCGGCTCGCTTCTTGTTGGTGTTAGCGCAGCAAAATCGTTAGCTCTCGTTTGGAATAAGCCATTTATTGGCGTCAACCACCTTGAAGGGCATTTGTACTCAAGCTTCTTGGAAGAGCCAGATCTTGAGCTTCCTATGATCATCCTGCTCGTCTCGGGAGGTCACACGATGCTGGTCTCGATGGACAAACATTTGACCTACAGAGTTTTAGGACAAACGCTCGATGACGCAGCAGGTGAGGCGTATGACAAAGTAGCTCGTTACTTAGGTTTAGGCTATCCCGGTGGCCCAATCATTGATAAGTTAGCGACTTCCGGTCAAGCTGAAATAAGCTTTCCACGGCCAATGATCGGTGAAGGTTACGATTTTAGTTTTAGCGGGCTTAAGACGGCTGTAATCAATTATGTGCGGAAAAATCCAGATGAACTAGACGAGAATATTGCAGCATCCTTTCAGGAGGCTGTGGTAGAGGTACTTGTTACTAAAACAATACGTGCCGCTAAAGACGAGAATGCGGTAAGTGTTTGCATCGGTGGTGGAGTAGCGGCAAACTCTAGACTTCGAGAGGCAATCCTCGATGCGTGTCCTAAAGAGGGACTTAAACCTTTTATTCCAAGCAGATCGTATTGCACTGATAATGCTGCGATGATTGGAGCAGCAGCATGGAGGCGCTTCAAACACGATGGCCCTAGTGACTTAGCGACAGGTGCGGATCCCAACCTACGAATACCTGAGTAGTTATTAAAAGTACTGATAAATCTAACGAAAGGATATATATGAGCAACAAACTTGATAAGGGCTTGACCATGGAGGAATCAGAGAAGGCTCTGAATCTCAAAATTGATGAATTCCTAGAAGAGTTCAACCCTCAAGAGATGGAAGATATTGCTTTTCGATCTGCCCGATTTGATGCAGGCCTAGCATGGATACATTTTCCTGCAGGTCAAGGGGGAATGGGCTTACGACCGAACCTTCAAAAGGTTATTGAGCGAAGAATGCGTGAAGCCGGAGCTGCGCCTACCGACCCAACGACCTTCTTTATGTCCCTTGCTGGCCCCACTATCTCTACTCATGGAACGCAAGAACAAAAAGAGCGTTTTCTAAAACCAATGTTCACCGGTGAAGAAAGATGGTGTCAACTTTTTTCAGAGCCTGGAGCTGGCTCTGATTTCGCTGGCCTTGCCTGTAAAGCTGAACGGGATGGAGACGAGTGGGTTGTTAGTGGGCAGAAAGTTTGGAATACTTTAGCTCATCTTGGTGATTGGGGAATGCTAGTTACACGAAGTAATCCTGAATTACCCAAGCACAAAGGAATGACTTACTTTGCTTTAGACATGCATGCCGAAGGTGTTGAAGTAAGACCGTTGCGCCAGATAACTGGTGAAGCTGAATTTAATGAGGTCTACATTACAGAAGTTAGAATACCTGATAGTCAGAGAATCGGTGATATTGGTGAAGGGTGGAGAGTTTCGCTAACAACACTAATGAATGAAAGGTCAGCGATAGGGGGAAGTAGCGGGGGAAGCACATCCAAGCCGGGCATGGGCCCGATAAGCGATGCGGTAGAGCTCTGGCAATCCTTACCTGAAGATAGAAGAAATAAAGCTAGTCAGGACAGATTAATGAATTTATGGGCTAAAGCAGAGGCACTTCGTCTTACAAACCAACGTGCATCGGTGGCGGCAAAAGCTGGAAACCCCGGACCGGAAGGATCAATCGGAAAACTTGCTTCCGCCGAACTTAATAAAGCTATTTATGAATTGTGTCTTGATCTCATGGGTCCTGAGGGCCAAATTGATTATGACTACACGTTCCGCCGTCCAGAGTTGTTATCTACAGATGGTTCAATCCATGGGCCCCGTTACGCTTTTCTAAGAGTGCGAGCCAATTCAATCGAAGGTGGAACTTCAGAAATTATGCGTAATATCTTGGGTGAACAAGTTCTCGGACTACCCGGAGAGCCCAGAGTTGATAAAGAAGTACCTTGGATTGAGGTCCCCAGAAGTTAATCAGTCTGAGCTGACGACTTCCACTTAGGGTCACGACCTGTTACGGCAATAAGCTTCTCAAGATCTGAAGAGCTTTCTGTGAAGGAAATAGGCTCTTTATAGCGTTCCCTATTGTGAGACCGAACTGCCGGTACGAGAGCATTCGCTACTCGAAGAACATAGGATGCCTGTTCCTCATCTATATAGTGCTCTACTGTGCAAGCTTTGCTTATATCCCAGCTTAGAACTGTCGTATCAAATATTCTTGCGTTAAGCACAGAGCGGGCCTTCGCTTCTCCGATGGTCGAGGTTGCCATCCCGTCAAGAGCGCCGGGAGATCTCCAAGCTGCTCTGCATTCCAACGCAGCTGAGTTAAATATCCCCAGCGGGTCATTGCCTATGAGGTCTTTCGGGTTGATTAAATCTAGATTTGGATCACCATCTTCTCTTCTTCCAAAAGATGCGAAAAGAAGAGTCGAGGCTACGAGTTTATTTATGACATCTCTTACAGACCATTCATCACATGGGGTAGGAAGATCAAGTTGGTCATGGTTAACTGACGCAAGGACCGAAGCAGCACGAGTTTGAGCTAGGTCTAGGATCCGTAATGGGTCAGGAAAAGTTGCCACAATGAATGGATAGCAGTAAATAAGCGATTTCGCATATTTAAAAAGTTTTTCTCAAGATGGAACGTTTGGATTTCAATAGATCAATTTGAGGGTCTAATCTTGTGTTGGACTAGGAGAACATATGAGCGAGAACGCGCAGAAAGCATACGAATCAATGCAGTCTTCAATAGGGGTAGACCCTGTAGCTGGTGACTGGTTTGAACTGACACAAGAACGAATAAACGACTTTGCTGATACAACGCTGGATCACCAATTTATTCATATAGATCCTGAACGCGCAGCACAAACGCCTTTTGGTGGAACAGTTGCGCATGGTTTCTTGA
>CAJWRY010000013.1 GCA_913046155.1 uncultured Candidatus Nemicrothrix sp.
CCGGGATGGACGTAGCTCTCGTGTGCCAGTTGTTCCGCCAGGAGCATGGCTGGTTAGCGACCTACGGAATGGATAACCGCTGAAAGCATCTAAGTGGGAAGCCAGCTCCAAGATGAGATTACCCACCGGGTTAACCGGGTAAGGCCCGTGGCAGACCACCACGTTGATAGGCCGGAAGTGTAAGCACAGCAATGTGTTCAGCTGACCGGTACTAATCGGCCGAGGGCTTGATTTAACTTCAACTAACGAACTATTCGGGTGTTCGTGCTCGCTATGGAGATCTTGAGGAACTCCTCTTGAAAATACGCGCCACATGCCTGTGGCCAATAGATTTCGGTGGTGATAGCGGTGGGGCCACACCCGTACCCATTCCGAACACGGAAGTTAAGCCCACCAGCGCCGATGGTACTTGGGACGAGTGTCCCCGGGAGAGTAGGTCGCCGCCGGATTTTCGATTAGCAGCGGGTCGTAAGACCCGCTGCTTTATTTTTTACTACCCTATACCATTTAGCTTTATGCCTAGTAGGCTTGGGCAGCTATGAGTTCATCAGGAAAAGATAAACAAAAATCATCTACAAGCAGAGGAAGGTCTTCTAAAGGTGCGAAGAGTTATGGCAGAAAAAGCGGCGGAGCTCCGCGAAAATACTCGAAGGGCAAAAACACTTCGTCAAAGACTGGTTCGATTGACCCAATACCAGGGAATCAGAATTGGGGGGGACTAGCTAGAAAAGGAGTCCTCAGAGTTCATCATGACGATATAAAAACAGTAGAAGAGCAAGCTAATCAATCTGACGCTACAGAAGAACTCTTTGAAGACCCTGAAGTGTTACGTTTACGCGAAGAGCGGGCCCAAAAGAGAGAACAACGAGACGCCCGAAAACGGGAACTGCAAGCAGAAGCTAAAGCCGCACTGGACCGAGCTAATTCTAAGACTGTTCGAAAAAGTGAAGACGCGAAGCGACCCAGTAAAATCAAACAATATAAGCGCAAGCCGCTTTCAAACAAACGCAACAGTAACCAAGACGTAAGCGCCAAATTACGAAAGATTCTCGGTTCAGCAGATAGTCAGAAAGCTTACAAAAGATTGAGAGAAGCAGACGCTTTTTTTCAACAAGATCAATTCCCAGAAGCAAAGAGAAAGCTTGCACCTCTAATAAAAAAAGCTGGGAAAGTTTCAGAGATACAGGAGTTATATGGCCTGATATGTTACCGCCTCAATGACTATGCAAATGCCGCTTTCGCATTAGAACAATTCCGTTCCTTGGCACAATCAACAGAACGTCACCCTATTTTAATGGATTGCTATCGAAGTGAGAGTCGTTGGGAGGACGTTAAATACCTCTGGGGTGAGTTAGCCGATGTTTCACCTGACGCTGCGACAGTTGCAGAAGGAAAAATTGTTTACGCTAATAGTTTTGCCGATCAAGGAAATTATCCCAAAGCCATAAATATTTTAGAGAAGGGTTGGCGCGCTCCCCAGCGCCCTCAAGAACATCATTTGCGAAAAGCATACGCTTTAGCAGATCTCTACGACCGAGCTGGCATGCCAGTCAAAGCACGTGAGTTATTTGCTTGGATAAACGCAAGTTCTATAAATTACCTTGATGCTTCAGATAGGTATGAAGAGTTGACTTAGCCACTAGGTATTGGAAGCGTCAAAAATACTTTGAATTGAACTATCCAATAAACTATCAAAATCACTTTGTGATTGTTGCGCACTTAAACCTTCAGTTAGGGCCCTAGAAAAGCTAGCAACGACGCCGGAATTACGCGACATACGAGCATTTGCTTCTTCGCGAGAATACCCTCCAGAGAGGGCAACAACACGCAGGATCTTCTCGCTCTCGACAAGCCCACTATAAAAGTTGTCTTCCTCAGGCAAAGTCAGTTTTAACATCACTGCATCTCCCCCTGAAAGGAGTTCCAGGTTTCGCATAATAGCATCACGCATAAGTCCTTCACAGGCTGATTTTTCGGGGCTGTGAATATCTACTTCTGGCTCTATTATTGGCATCAGCCCTGCTTGGAGAATCCGATTTCCAATTTCGAACTGTTGATCCACCACGGCGTTAATTCCATCCTCGTCGGCTGATTTAATAACCGAGCGCATTTTCGTACCGAAGATATTATTTTCTGAGGCTTTATCAAGAAGACCATCTAAGCCATCTATCGGTTTCATGACTTGGACACCATGTTGTTCATCTGCGAGACCTTTATCAACCTTCAAGAATGGAACCACCCCTTTAATACTCCAGAGATAATCAGATGAACTCATTCCATCAATAGAGCGATCCATTGTATTCTCAAATAAGATAGCACCAAGGATCCTAGATCCAGAGAAACTTTGACTAGTAATTATCCTGGTCCGCATTTCGTGAATGCGGTCAAACATTTCATCGTCGCCATTATATTGAGACTCTTCAATTCCATATGCTTTAAGTGCTTTCGGAGTGCTACCACCGCTCTGATCAAGGGCCGCAATAAAACCAGATCCAGTTCTAATCTTTTCTAATTGTTCGGAATTCATTTACAGGTCCATTCTTTGGTCATAATGTGCTTAGACTAGACCATAGAGAATAAGTCTGCATAGCAAGTGGACTGATGAGAAATAAGTCACACACATATCTTTAGAAGGGTCAGTGCCAATAGGTTAATATACGACTATCGTCAACATGTTGGATTAAGTAGGGATCAAGGGGGATTCCGTGGCGGATACCATTTCACAGCCTGAAATTAGAGAAGTTAACAGAATCATTGTTCGTTTTGCCGGTGACTCTGGAGACGGCATGCAACTCACTGGGGAGCGCTTCACAAGTGCAAGCGCACTTTTCGGAAATGATCTTGCTACCCTTCCCGAGTTCCCTGCAGAGATCAGAGCTCCACAAGGAACGCTCGCAGGAGTTTCGGCATTTCAAGTTCAGGTATCCGACCATGACATTACAACGCCAGGTGATGCACCCAACGTTCTTATAGCAATGAATCCTGCCGCTCTAAAGAAAGAGCTCTCAAAGCTCGAGGATGCGGGAACAATAATTGTAAACCTTGACACTTTTGAGGAAAGAAACCTTAAAAAAGCGGGATATGAAGAGAACCCACTCGAAACAGGTGAACTATCGGAGTACACGTTATTCCAAGTTCCTATGACTTCGTTAACCAAAGAAGTTTGTAAAGAAATTGAGGGTATTAAGCCACGTGATGCGGAGAGATCAAAGAATTTCTTTGCCCTAGGACTAGTATCATGGCTTTACCAACGGCCACTTGAACCAACACTTGACTGGATAGAAAAGAAATTCGGCAAATCACCTCAAGTTGTCGCCGCTAATAACGCAGCCTTCAAGGCAGGTCATGCCTATGGGGAAACGACAGAGGCATTTGACTATGCATACGAAGTAAAGCCGGCTGCACTAGAACCAGGTGAATACACCAATATAAACGGTAACACAGCCTTATCTTGGGGCCTTGTCGCTGCCGGTAAGTTATCTGACCGTCCAGTTTTTCTTGGTTCATACCCAATCACTCCAGCATCCGATATCCTCCACGAATTAGCCAAGCATAAAAACTTCGGTATTCAGACATTCCAAGCCGAGGACGAAATAGCGGCTGTTGCTTCCTCAATTGGAGCTTCATTCGCAGGTGACCTTGCTTTGACTACTACTAGTGGGCCAGGTATCGCCTTAAAAGGGGAAGCTATCGGTTTAGCTTTCAATCTGGAATTACCACTAGTAATTATAGATATCCAACGTGGGGGTCCCTCCACTGGATTGCCCACGAAAACTGAAGCGTCAGACCTCCTGATGGCTATGTACGGACGTCACGGGGAATCTCCAATACCGGTGATTGCACCTTACAGTCCTGGACATTGCTTTCATGTCGCTATTGAAGCTTGTCGCATCGCATTAAAGTACCGCACTCCGGTCATGCTTCTCTCCGATGGCTATTTGGCAAATGGTTCCGAACCATGGAAATTGCCAGATGTAGATTCATTGCCGGACATCTCAACGACCTTCACTACGGAACCAAACCATGTAGATGAGGATGGGAACTCCCATTTCTGGCCCTATAAACGTGATCCAGAGACTTTGGCTCGCGCGTGGGCTATCCCGGGAACGCCCGAGCTCATGCATAGGATCGGTGGCATAGAGAAAGAAGACGGGACTGGAAATATCTCGTATGACCCATCCAACCACCAAAAAATGACTGATATTCGACAGACTAAGGTTGATAATATAGCCAACGATATGCCTCTCACTTGGGTAGAGGGGGACCTGGACGCTGATGTTCTGATGATTGGTTGGGGATCTACATGGGGTTCAATAGCAAGCGCTGTGAAGCAAGCCCGAAGTGAAGGTCACAAAGTAGCACACGCTCATCTTATTCATATCAATCCATTCCCAAAGGATCTTGGGGAAGTTCTGTCACGCTATAAAACAGTAATTTGTCCCGAAATGAATATGGGGCAATTATCTAAACTCTTACGCGCTGAATTCCTTGTGGATGTTCAATCTCTAAATAAAGTTCAAGGACAACCCTTTACAACAACTGAGTTGCACGAAACAATTCTTGTAGCTCTCGGAAAGAAATAAGAGACAATATGACTGATACTGCTTCTGCTTCAGCCCCAGCAACTACTAAAGCTGACTGGACAAGTGATCAAGAGCCACGTTGGTGCCCGGGTTGTGGTGACTATTCTGTACTAACTGCAATGCAGCTTATGTTGCCTGAGTTAGATGGACGTCCTGAAGACACTGTTTTTATCTCGGGAATAGGTTGTGCTGCAAGGTTCCCTTACTACATGAATACGTATGGAATGCATTCAATACATGGAAGAGCACCAGCAGTTGCTACAGGCCTTGCTATTTCTCGTCCAGAACTTGATGTATGGGTCATCGGTGGGGACGGAGACATGTTGTCAATTGGAGGTAACCATCTCATACATGCAATGAGAAGGAATATTGATTTCACAATTCTTCTGTTTAATAATCAAATATATGGTCTAACAAAAGGCCAATATTCTCCTACGAGCGAAGTTGGCAAGGTCACAAAATCAACTCCAATGGGTTCGATAGATCAACCTTTCAATGCCGTAAGTATAGCCCTGGGCGCCGAGGCCACATTTGTGGCTAGAACGCACGACATGGATCGCAAGCACATGCAAGAAACCTTTAAGCGTGCGCATGCCCACAGGGGCTCTTCATTGGTGGAGATTTATCAAAACTGCAACGTTTTTAATGATGGTGCATTTGGTGCGATTACCAAAAAAGATAAAAGGGATTCAATGCTTATTCAACTTACTCATGGGGAACCAATTCGTTTTGGTTCTGAAAAAGAGTTTGGTGTTATCTCGGATCATTCAGGTAATGCTCAAGTTGTCAAGGTTGCAGACGTTGGCGAAAAAGCTCTTATCGTCCATGATGAAGGTTCAGAAAATCCAAGCATCGCATTTGCCCTTTCTCGGTTATCCAGTGGGCCTTATGAGCCCACACCTATGGGAGTATTTCGCGAAGTTAAGCGACCTGAATATTCTAAAAATGTTAATCAGCAAATCAAGGTTGCTAAAGAACAGAACGGAGATGGTGACTTGCATGAACTTCTTCGGTCTCAACCTACTTGGGTAGTTGATTAAGGTATTCTTTACCTATCGCACGAACAAATTTAAACGACGAACTCCTTCGTAGAGAACTAGTTACTGAGCCGGAAGAGGTTGCTGCTCTTGTGTCTGAGCATCGGGTTAAGGTAAATGGAAGTTTTGCTCTTAACGCTAATCAACTGGTTAAAAAATCGGACAGTATTATTATTGAACCGTTACCCAAGGAGTTTGTGAGTCGTGGGGGAGAGAAACTATCTCATGCAATACAGTCTTTTAATCTTGCTGTAGAAGGAGCGAACTGTATTGATATCGGCTCTTCCACTGGTGGTTTCACGGATTGCCTATTGCAACGAGGAGCGGGGAGAGTCACCTGTGTCGATGTCGGGTATGGGCTCCTTCATGAGAAGATCACTTCTGATAGACGGGTTACCGTCCTTGAGCGAACAAATATTAAAAATATCTCCGGAGAGTCGCTTGCACAAACATTTGACATCGTTGTAGTCGACTTAAGTTTTATTTCCCTGAAAACAGTGATGAAAAATATTTTGAGCTTGGCAAATCCTGGAGCTTCAATAGTGATGCTTATCAAGCCTCAATTTGAAGCAACAAAATTAGAAGCTAGTAAATCTAAAGGTGTGATAGTTGATCGCGATATTTGGATTCGGACAATAAATAAAGTGTTGGCGTCGGCATCGAAACATGGAGGTAACGCTCAAGGTATTGTTGTGTCTCCCGTGCCTGGGAAGGCTGGCAATAAAGAGTTCCTTCTGTCAATCTCAAAGCAATTTCCAGCACAAGAGATCCATTTGTCCGAATTAGTGTAAATATGGCATTTCATTAGTGTTTAAGTAAGCGATTAAGCCTACGATAAAACATATGAATCGCTTTATTGTGTATATCAATACAAGGCGACCTGAGGCTATAGGACATGCGACTGAGCTAATGGGGTGGCTTGAAGAGATGGGGAATAGTTGTCATTTCGCACCTGAATCAGCAGTTGCGGTTGGCCGGCCAGAACTAGCAATTAAAGAAAGCGATATTACAACTGATTTTCAATTAGCTATTGCTTTGGGAGGTGATGGCTCAGTTTTGAGAACCGTGACGGCGGTGAGCGATCATCAGATTCCTGTTCTTGGGATTAATTTCGGTCGAATAGGGTACCTCTCCGGAGTGGAGCCAAGCCTTTCGCGTCAGCGAATAAGTCAGTTCCTGGAGGGGGATTTCTATCTTGAAAAGCGAATGAGGCTTAAAATAAAGTCATCCATTGAAGAGAATTCCTTCTACGCGTTGAATGAGGTAGTCGTTGAAAAGATTGATCCAGGAAGAACGGTTCGATTGGCGCTTGAGATCAATGGGGATTTCTTCACTTCTTATGCAACTGATGCATTAATTGTCGCCACGCCAACCGGTTCTACGGCGTATTCAATGTCTGCACGTGGGCCAATAATTGATCCCATGCATCAAGCTATCCTCCTCACGCCAGTGGCTCCTCACTCGCTTTTTGATAGAGCACTTGTTCTCTCGCCAGATGATGAATTGAAAATATCTGTACTGCCAGATTGTGGGGCCTCATTTGCAGTTGATGGAAACGTTTCGGGCAATCTTGAGCTTGGCGATTCAATTATCTGTTCATCAGCAGAAAAACCTGCTCTGCTAGTGTCATTTGGAGGAAGTAACTTTCATCAAGCGCTTAAGGGGAAATTTGGTCTGTCAGACCGGTAAGGAGAGGCACGGAAGTATAAATGGCTGAAGTGACTGAATCAACTGCTTCTAAAGATGCGAGGTTACTTGAGATGCATGTGAGTAATCTTGGGGTGATAGAAGACGCATCACTAGTCTTCTCTCCAGGGATGACAGCGTTGACCGGAGAAACGGGGGCAGGTAAGACACTGATCGTCACGGCGTTGCAACTACTCACCGGACAGCGAGCTGACTCAGGGGTGATTGGGCCTTTCGGTGACGAGGCCCGTGTGGACGCTCGCTATGTTATCGGTGATGATGAGATAGTGATCTCGCGTGCTGTGCCCCGAGATGGCCGCTCAAGAGCATATATCAATGGTTCAATTTCGACTGTTTCTTCTCTTCAGGAAATCACAGAGAACTTGATTGAGATACACGGTCAGCACGGACACACTTCACTAGAAAAGACCTCTGAGCAGCTTAAAGCACTTGATAGGTACGCCAAGATAGATCTAACAAACCTTAAAGCGCTTAGAAAAACGAGAGGGGATCTTGTAAATGCCTTACAAGAAACATTAGGGCATGAAAATTTTCAACAGGAATTAGACTTCCTTCGATTTCAAGAGAACGAAATATCCCAGGTTCAAATTGAGAGTCCAGATGAAGAAGAAAAACTAAAAGAGTCCGAGAATCTTCTCGCAAACGCTACGGATAATCAATATCTCGTTATGAAAATTTCCGAAACATTGAAGGCAGATAGTCCTCTAATCGAAGAGGTAGGGAAGCTATTGCAGGAAGTAAAAGGAAATCAACCTCTCGAAAGCTTTGAGCATGAGTTAACTGAATTAATTCAAGTAATAACTGAAATCTCAAGCACAGCCAGAAATTTCGCTGAGTCAATTGATGTTGACCCTCAACGACTCGAAGAAGTTCAACAGCGAATAGCGCTACTGCAAGATATCCGTCGGAAATATGGGAAGACACTCCAAACTGTTCTAGAGAAACAACAAGAACTTGCGGAACAGATACTAAATCTCGAGAATGCAGATAAGGCATCACACGAAATACAAGAAAAGCTTCAAACAATAGAGAAGCACTTAGCTGCCGAAGAAAAAGTAATAGCGGATCTCCGGAAGAAAGCGGCTCCGGGGATAGCAAGTGAAATAGAGGGATACCTTCGTGAATTATCTATACCAGAAGGAAAAGTTGATTTTCACATTGATGGGACAGCCGGTGAGCAAGTGGAGATACACGTGTCTCTAAATCGAGGACAAGAATTACGACCGTTGAGTCGAGTAGCTTCAGGCGGAGAATTAGCAAGGACAACATTAGCTGCAAGACTTGTCTTATCAACCGAGCCTGAGACCCTGATCTTTGATGAAGTTGACGCAGGAATAGGTGGGCAAACGGCACTGGAAGTAGGAAAATGTCTGAAAGAACTTTCGACAGACAGGCAAGTCTTGGTCGTAACGCATCTAGCACAAGTGGCATCGTTTGCTGATACCCAAATCAAAGTTACAAAGAGTGAAAGTGGTGAACTTCCAAACATAGCGGTTCAAACACTTGATAAAGACCAACGAGTTATAGAAATATCTCGGATGCTATCCGGTTCCCCTGATAGTGAAAATGCTCAGAAGCACGCCACTGAACTTCTTGAAAATGCACATTGATTGAATACTTAATGTCATTATCCAACGCGAGATGAAAAGACGCCGTTAAGATGGAATCCCGTGAGCAAACATATCTTTGTGACAGGTGGAGTAGCAAGTTCTCTCGGGAAGGGAATCACTGCCTCAGCGCTCGGTAGGTTGCTCAAATCAAGGGGACTGCGAGTTACCATGCAAAAACTCGACCCCTATTTAAATGTTGACCCTGGCACAATGAATCCCTATGAGCATGGGGAAGTCTTTGTCACTGATGACGGTGGAGAGACTGACTTAGACCTAGGCCATTATGAAAGGTTCATAGACGAAAACCTATCTCGAGGGTCAAATGCTACGACTGGTTCAATCTATTCATCCGTTATTGCTGCTGAACGGCGAGGAGATTATCTAGGGAAAACTGTGCAAGTTATTCCGCATATCACTGATGAAATTAAGCAGCGCATCTCTTCTCTATCACAAGAAGATGTTGACGTTGTCATAACCGAAATCGGAGGAACGGTAGGCGACATTGAAATACTTCCGTTTCTTGAAGCGATACGACAGTTTCGTTTAGATATTGGTCGAGAGAATGTCTGCTATGTGCATGTGACCTTAGTGCCTTTCATAGGTCCATCGGGAGAGCAGAAAACTAAACCCACCCAACATTCGGTTACCGAATTGCGCAGTCGTGGTATCCAACCTGATGCGATTGTTTGCAGAAGCGAAGAACCCATAAACGATGATTTAAAAAGGAAAATCTCCAACTTGTGTGATGTGCCCTTCAAAGGGGTCGTTAACGCGGCAGATGCGGATTCATTGTACGAAATTCCTCTAGTTATTCATGAAGAAGGATTAGATGACTTTCTTTGCGATATTCTCCAGATCAATTCTCCTGATCCTGATTTAGAGAAATGGGGAAACTTAGTCACAAAAGTCCGGTCTGCTACCGGGTCAGTGAGAGTTGGCTTGATAGGTAAGTATGTGACGCTCATAGATGCCTATCTTTCTGTCGTGGAGTCACTAAACCATGCAGGGATTCATGCAGGAACGAATGTGGAGATTGATTGGATTCAAGCAGAAGATGTAGAGGGTCTATTAGCTGCGGGTCGGCTTAAAGATCTAGATGGAATAGTCGTGCCTGGAGGATTTGGTGAGAGAGGCATTGAAGGGAAAATTGCTGCGGTAGGTTACGCGCGAATGAATGAGATTCCATGCCTTGGGTTATGTCTGGGGATGCAGGTCATGACAATTGAATATGCTCGTAATGTTCTAGGTCTGGCTGATGCCCATTCCACTGAATTTAATCCAACGACCCTCAATCCAGTCATTGACCTTATGGAATCTCAGCGAGAAGTGACCGACATGGGCGGAACAATGCGGTTAGGGGCTTACATAGCTGAACTAGTTGAAGGCTCGCAAGTTGCAAACGCGTATGGCAAAACAGTTGTCTCTGAACGTCACCGTCATCGATACGAATTCAACCCCAAATTCAGACAAAAATTTGATGACAGTGATTTCGTATGCTCTGGAGAGAGCCCTGACGGACGACTTGTTGAATTTATTGAACTACCAACGCATCCATTCTGGGTGGGGACGCAAGCGCACCCTGAGTTCAAAAGCAGACCTGACCGGCCCGCACCATTATTTGAAGCTTTTATCTCTGCTGCAGCTATTCGAGCAGCAGGAAGAAACCCGCAACTACTCAACATAGATGAAGCTCAATCTATTCATTAGCATAAGAGATGCCCGAATTTAAATCACTCGATAACCGACTCAAATTTGAAGGAAAAATTACTTCGATCTATGAATCTGACTTTCTAGCCCCAAATGGCGAACAAATAACACGAGAAATCACACGCCACCCGGGAGCAGTATGTGTTGTGCCGGTCGTTGGATCGGAAGTTGTTATGATCAGGCAATTTCGGCCCGCAATAGGCGACCACCTTCTTGAAATCCCAGCTGGAAAAAGAGATATTGATGGTGAGCCCCCAGATGTCACCGCCCACCGAGAATTGCAAGAAGAAGTGGGACTATCAACCAACAACATGGTCGAACTAGCCCAATTCTATAACAGCCCAGGCTTTTGTGATGAATACTCCTACTGCTACTTGGCATTGGATTGTGAATATGTCACTGATGACAGGCAAGGGCTTGAAGAGGAATACATGACAATTGAGCGGATCTCAATCTCAGACACATTAGCGTTAGTGACATCAGGGAAAATTGTTGATGCAAAAACTATTATCGGCTTGTCATTAGCTCTGCAATATCTCAATGAAAGATAATTCAGGTACCGAAGATTCAGCGGTACTTGACTTCTTGCTGTGGTTACGAGTCGAGAAAGGTAGGGCAGACTCAACAATCGCATCCTACAAGCGGGATTTAAAGAAGTTTCTAGATTGGGTGATTCAAAATGGTTTAACTATGCAAACTTTAGGAGAAAGTGACATCATACTTTTTCTTCGACATCTACAAGCGGTGGGTTATTCTGAGTCGACAATAACCCGGACAATGGTGTCAGTCCGGTCGCTCTATACGTTCATGGACGTAGAAGGTCTCCGAACAGGAAATCCGACAAAGAGTATTGAACTCCCACGCGTTCCAAAGGGTTTACCAAAAGCAATCAGCGAACAGGAAGTAAATGAACTTTTGGCTGCCATAGAAGGAGACGACCCTGTTGCGAGAAGAGACCGAGCTATTCTAGAAATTCTCTACGGAACCGGTGCGCGAATTACAGAGCTAGTTAGTCTGTCACTTAGCGATATTGACCGAACAGAAAATCTACTGAAAGTTCTCGGTAAAGGAAACAAAGAACGCATTGTTCCTTTAGGAAAATTTGCAATGAAAGCACTGAACGAATGGTTAGAACCTGCTGGGAGAGGATACTTTGAGCCTGAAATGTGGAAATCACGAGATGATAGCGAAGCTCTGTTCCTTAATAGGCGCGGGGGGCGCCTTACAAGGCAGGGTGGTTGGGGAGTCGTAAAGAAATACGGAGCCAAAGTCGGATTAGGCTCTAACCTATCACCACACACACTTCGTCATTGTTGCGCAACTCACATGCTAGAACATGGAGCAGACATCAGGACAGTCCAAGAACTCCTTGGCCACGCCAGCATAAACACCACGCAGATTTACACAAAAGTTTCCCGTGATAAATTACTCCAGACGTACAGATCTGCACATCCACGAGCTTTGCTATGAAAGCAAATCACTTCGGTTCTTTAAAGCACTTAATTGCGCGATTCGCTTTCTCTCTCCTGCCATCTAAGCAAAATAGAGAAACAAATACATTCCTAACCCTCCTCAACCCAGACGAACTAAAGCTATTTGAGGCACAAAATGCATTTGACAAGCGACATAGCTTCCGAAACGTGAAGAAATTACATGTTTTACTCAACGCTCCTGACCCCGATATTATCATCGCATGCGGTTTGCATGATGTAGGTAAAGTTCAATCAGGGTTTGGGATATTCGGACGAGTGCTTGCCACATGTGTTGCCACAATCGCCGGTTTGCATCGAGTCAATGCATGGACCAGGAACAACCCAAATTCCATAACGCATAGAATTGCTACCTATGTTCAGCACCCTGAAATAGGTGCAGGCCTCTTGTCTGAAGCAAGGAGTAACCTAATAGCAGTCACTTGGGCTCGCGACCACCATAAACGACTAGAGGAATCAGCCCTAGAACCCTCGCTTTTTATCATCTTGTCTAAAGCAGACCGCGCATGAAGGAATACTCCATAACAAAACCCGAAGATGAGCGGGTGGCTGACTTCATTGGCTTGAGTAACCACAAATTGCGACAACTTCGAGAGAAAGACGGAGGCGATATGGCTCCATATTTCATCGGTGAAGGGATAACCGTTATCAATAGGGCACTAGCTGTGGGGCATAAATTATTGACTTTGATAGTTAGTGAAAAGTTTGATGAATCGCAGATTACAACTATTCCGGAAGGATGCAACCTCTTCCGCTGTGCGCCAAGTGTTTTGGAGGCAATAACTGGACGACCTAACCTCAAGGACCCAATAGGGACCTTCCTTCGGCCACCGCAAAACACATTCGAAGATCTGACCTGCAAAGCAAACTTAATCGTTTTAACGGAAAGTGTTCAGAACCCGACAAATATGGGAATGGTCATGCGAAATGCGGCAGCATTCGGAGTTGACGCAGTACTCTTTGACCCCCAGTCATGTGACCCTCTCTACCGAAGAGCTGTAAGAGTTTCGATGGGCCAAGTCTTTTCCGTCCCACACACCCAAGTTCCCTCAATACCCAAAGCGATTAATGCCCTAAGCGAAATGGGTTTTCTCACAATAGCGCTAACCCCAGATCCCAAATCACAGAATTTAAGTGAAATTCTTAATGAAACCAGCCGTCCCATCGTACTCATTATTGGCTCCGAAGGCTTCGGGTTATCAACAAATTCACTCACGACAGCAGACTGTACCGCCAAGATCCCCATGCACAATAATGTTGACTCACTAAACGTCGCCACCAGCTTGGCCATCGCCCTTTACGCAGTACAAACCTAAAGCAAACGATGCTAGGCCTCAAGCAAACCTATATTGTTCATAGCTCGATCGAGAGTCGCAGAAGATATTTCTCGAGCTTTGGAAGAACCCAACGTCAATAACCGACTTGTTTCCGATGGATCTGATTCAAGTTCTCTGAATTTTTCTTGAATGGGTTGAAGTAACTCAATCACAGCGTCGGCAGTGTCGCTCTTCAGATCCCCATAGCGACTGTATGATGAAGCAACCTTTTCAGGTGTCGATAATGTCGCAGCAGCCAGAATGGATAAAAGATTAGAAACCCCAGGCTTTTCTTCAACGTCAAAGCGCACATCACCGTCGCTATCAGTGACAGCACGTTTAATTTTCTTAGTAATAGATTCCGGAGTTTCAAGGACGCTTATTGTCCCACCGGGAGAAAGCTCGGATTTAGACATTTTTCTCTCAGGGTGCTGGAGATCCATAATTCGAGCACCAGCTGGAGGAATAACATGTTTAGGAACAACAAATGTATCCCCGAAACGACTATTGAAGCGTTCGGCAATATCTCTAGTTATTTCAATATGTTGCCTCTGGTCATCGCCAACAGGAACCAAATCGGTATCGTATAACAAAATGTCAGCAGCTTGAAGCGCAGGATAGGTAAACAACCCACCAGAAATAAACTCATTTCGGCCAGACTTATCTTTAAAAGCTGTCATCCTATTGAGTTCCCCAAAGCTCACGGTGCACTCCATGAGCCAAGCAAGCTGGGAATGCTCAGGTACATGGCTTTGCATGAATAGAATGCTTTGGTCAGGGTTGATGCCAACAGCTATCAATAATTGTGCTAGCTCTAAAGAGTTTTTGCGAAGCTCTTCGGGGTTTTTCGGAAGAGTTAATGCGTGTAAATCAACTATGCAATAGACCGCATCATGTGATGCCTGATGGTCAACCCAATTTACGAGTGCGCCGAGGAGATTTCCAAGATGTAATTCCCCAGAAGGTTGAATGCCACTGAAAACTCTAGCCATTCGATTAAGGTTAGGTCACATAAAGCCTAAAATGGGCCACTCATAATCAAAATTTCTCTTCGCTAGAGGGTAATATCTGTTTATGTCAGATCAGCGACAAGCGGCAATCAGCTACATTGAGCGTATAACTGCAACATATGATGCACTAGGCTACGAGCAGTATCAATGGCACCATAGAAGCACAAAGCCTCCATTTTCCAAGCTGGAAAAGCCGCTGGCAGAATGTAAAGTCGGAATGATCGCCACCGGTGGGGTATATAAAGCTGGACAAGTCGCATTTCACTATAAGGACGACACCTCTTACAGGGCTATCCCTTCCGATACGAAAGCGTCAAATTTGCGTGCAACGCACTTCGCATATGACCTTTCGGGTGCTAGGGAGGATATTAATGTCGTGTTTCCCATTGATGGGCTCCGAACTCTCAACCGAGAGGGTTTCGTCGGATCATTAGCAGATAACTTCTTAGCCTGCATGGGAGGAATTTACTCCCAGCGAGCAGTAACTGACGACCTAGCACCCCAACTTGTTCAACGATGCATAGACGAAAAAACAGATGTTGTCCTGCTAGTTCCTGTTTGACCGGTATGCCATCAAACCGTGGGTTTGATCTCTCACCAACTTGAGGAAGTAGGAATTGCCACAGTTGGCATTTCCACTGCAAAAGACATTACTGAAGCTGTACGCATGCCCCGAGCAGCGTTTCTTGATTTCCCACAAGGATTCACAACAGGAAAACCGAAGGATACGAAGCTGTCCAAAGAGATCTTAAAGTCAGCTTTAAAACTAGTTGACACTTCGGTTGACGAGATACTTATGGATTTAGAGTTTAGCTGGTCTAAAAACGATGAGTGGAAGGATTCTGTTTTTAGAGTAACAAGCGATGGTCAAGCGGCGGATAACAGGCTCACAAGGTCAGCTGATCCGCAATACCAAAATGATCAAGATAGTAAAGAAGCACAGGTTTCTCATAAAGATGGGGAATGTCTAGTATGCATAGGAATTGACTACTAGGTGGCCTCTGAGCGCGCTCTTTTATAGGTTTCTAAGCATCGCGCACGCGCAAAAGAATGTTCAATGATTGGCAATGGATAGTCCTCTCCAAGGCGAACGCTTGTGAGCTCGGGACTTTTCTCGTTTATCTCCCAGGGTGAGTGAATTTGTTTAGAGGACAACGATGCGAGTTCCGGAACCCACTTACGGATATAGAAACCTTCCTTATCAAATTTCTCTGACTGACGAATAGGATTAAAAATTCTGAAGTAGGGGGCAGCATCAAAACCGGTTCCAGCGACCCACTGCCAATTCCCAACATTTTGTGAAGTATCGCCGTCTAGAAGAGTATGACGAAAATACTGTTCACCCCACCTCCAATCAATCAGAAGGTGCTTAACCAAGAAAGACCCAGTGATCATGCGAACACGGTTATGCATAAAGCCCGTCTCTTTCAATTCACGCATTCCTGCATCAACGATTGGGTACCCTGTTTTCCCTTGAATCCAAAGATCAAATTCTTCAGTATTGTTTCTCCACTCAATTTTGTTATACATAGGGTTCGCGGGTGAACTAACAATCTCTGGTGATGCACTCATCAAGTGCGCATACCAATCACGCCAGGCAAGTTGCCGAATAAACGCTCTTGAAGAATCTGTCTCCTGATCTACCAAAGCAAGGATCTCTCTTGGTCCTATTGTCCCAAAATGCAGATCAGTTGATAGAAGGGACGTCCCTTGGACACTTGGAAAATCTCTTGCTTCCTCATACTCCTCAATTCTGTTAAGGAAAGTGACGAGGCGTTCGTGAGCACCTGCACTCCCTGTAGGGAAAGCGGGAAGTTCAACAATTTGAGGAACGCTACTTGAGCCTTTCGGTTGTGGGCAGAAACGTGGACTTGGGCAGATTTGAGAATTTGGAGTCTCAACGGTCACCCATTTTTTGAAATATGGGGTAAATACCTTGTGAACTGCTCCAGTCCCTGAAACGACTGCTCCAGGAGGCTGAACTAAATTTCCCCAATGCCTAACCACTTTGAGATCCAGCGTTTCATTTATTCTGTCATCACGGCTTTTACCTACAGGTGCATGGTCGTTGTTGAAATGAAGGCTTGTGGCGCCCCATTCATTCAAAAGATCAGGGAGTGCTTTTCTTGCAGGTCCTTCAATGATCTGCAGGTAACCACCAAGTGACTCCAGCTCAGCTTTTAGAGCCATTAAGTTTGAGAACATCACATCCTTTTTTCGTTGGGAGGCAGACTCTAACATTGATGGCTCAAGAACAAACATCGGAATCACGTCCCCATGGAAACAAGCGCTATTCCAAGCAGGATTGTCATTTAAGCGAAGATCTTTACGGAACCAGCACACGGAGATGCTCATACCTTAAAGCTATTGGACGATTACAGCGAAGCGCTAATCCTCACAGACCCATAAGATGAAAAAATTTTGCGTAGATATCTCATTTCTTCACGCTCAGAAGGTCTAGAGTTATCCCCGTGAGTTATGAAGTGGATACACCAGTTTTTGCCGGTCCTTTTGACCTGTTGCTTCATTTGATCTTGCAAGACGAAGTTGATTTATATCAAGTTTCTCTGGGGGGAATCATCGAAGCATACCTCGCAGAAATCCAGCGCATGGAAGGCGTGAATTTAGCTGTTGCAACTGAGTTTCTATTAATTGCCGCCACACTCATTGAACTCAAAAGTCGCAGACTCCTCCCTGACACATCAGATTTAGATCTTGAAGAGGAACTTGCCCTGTGGGAGGAACGAGATTTGCTTCTAGCAAGACTACTTGAATGCAAAACATTCAAAGACGCTTCGCAAGCGCTAAAGGCATTGAGTAACGATGCATCATTGTCCTTTCCAAGACTAGTTGGAATGGAAGAACAGTTTCTCGGATTGATGCCAGACCTTCTTGAAGGGGTGACTCCAAAATCAATTAATCAGGCGTACCTCCGAGCAACAGCACCGAAACCGCAACTTGATCTCTTTCATGTCACACCAGTGAAGCTTACCGTAGCTGAAACGGTTGAATCCCTCATAGAGGAACTCCCAGTTCTGGGTAAGACAACCCTCAAACACCTCACGAAATCAAGTGTTGATCGGGTTGAAGTCGTCATATATTTTCTAGCCGTCCTTGAGCTTTACAAGCAAGGCGTTGTGGATTTGACCCAAATCAAAACCTTTGGGGACCTTACCATCAGCTGGCTTGGATTTGACGAAGATACGGATTTCGCAAATATCAACACATACGAGGGTTAAATGCAGTCAGAAGAATACCGAAAAGCAATAGAAGCCATTCTGCTCGTTTCTGACGTGCCGGTAGAGCCCAGTCTATTGGCGCAGCTTTTGGAAATCCCCAAAGCTGAGATAGAAAATATCTGTTCAGAGCTTATGGCTGAATACGAGAACGATAATCGTGGATTTGTGCTAGTGAATGTTGCTGGTGGATATCGCTACCAGACAGACCCTTCAATGGCGCCATATGTTGAGCGATTTGTTTTAGAGGGACAGACATCAAGACTTTCAGCTGCTGCACTAGAAACACTTGCGATCGTGGCGTACAAACAACCAATTTCGAGAATGCAAATTTCAGCTATACGCGGCGTAAACGTTGATGCAGTCATACGAACCTTACAGCAGCGAGGATATATAGGAGAGGTAGGTAAAGACCCCGGACCAGGAAATGCCATCCTATTCGGGACTACGTCAACATTCCTCGAACGATTAGGAATTAACGACCTCTCTGACCTACCGCCTCTGAGTAACTTTGTCCCTGGCGCTGACATAGTCGAAGCTCTTGAGGACGGCCTCCGGCCAGATCAATACAACGACGTGCTTGACTCGCAGCAACATAATGATGAAGCAAAGCCAAGTAACGATGAAGCTGCTTCGAAATAGATTAGGTGTCAAAAGAAAGACCATCAGAAGAGAAACTTCAGAAGGTGCTCGCTGGTATAGGGCTTGCTAGCAGAAGAGTAGTTGAAGGGTACATCCTTGATGAGCGCATCACTGTGAACGGAGAAATAGCGCATATTGGTCAACGAGTTAACAGAGACAAAGATGAGCTCTCATTTGATGGTGTCCCATTGCGGATTAACCCTGAACTGGTCTACTACCTTCTCCACAAACCCAAGGGAGTGATCTCAACAGCGAACGACCCCCAAGGACGCAAAACCGTCACCGACCTAGTCCCAGTTGAGCCACGAGTTTACCCAGTAGGACGACTCGATAAAGATACTGAGGGGTTACTTCTGATTACTAATGATGGAGACCTCACATACCGACTTACCCATCCCTCCCAAGGAGTGGAAAAGGAATATTTAGTGGAACTTAGCCAAAAGGTTTCTAGAGGAAACCTGCGCCGACTACGCGAAGGTATAGAGCTTGAGGATGGACTCACATCTCCAGCTAAGGTCTCACAAATTCAGGATGGGATTATAAAGATAGTCATCCACGAAGGACGGAACAGGCAAGTACGTCGAATGTTTCAAGCAATTGGTCACCCAGTCAAAAGGTTAATACGTACTCGAATCGGAAATATGGTTGACCACACACTCCAATCAGGTCAATGGAGACAATTAACTACCATAGATTTGTTACATTTTGAGACAGACCAAACAACTGAGTGATCAGAAATACTTATAAAATTCACTGGAACCGTAAATTAACCGAATCCTACAGCAAAGAACAAGTAGCATCGCGTAAGAGGTAAATTTCTACAGCGTTAAATTCAAGAGGGAATATGCAAAAGAAAGCAGGAATTATTGGGTTAGGACTGATAGGAGGATCTATCGGCTTAGCGCTCTGCGAAGAAGGCTGGGAAGTAATAGGTAGAGATATTGATCCGTCACGGGTCAATGACGCTAAAACGATGGGAGCCATTACAGATGAAGGATCAATGGGGGATTGTGAAATTGTTTTCGTCGCAACGCCTGTATCGGGGATAGCAGAATCCGTTCATCAAGCTTTCGAAGAGGGAGCAAAGGCTGTTACAGACGTTGGAAGTGTGAAAGGGTCAATAGTGAGTCAAGTAGATGACAAGCGATTCATACCAGGACATCCTATGGCAGGAAGCGAACAAGAAGGCATTAAGGGGGCTCGCTCTGACCTTTTTCGAGGCGCAGCATGGGTTCTCACTCCACCAGAAGGCAGTGATGACGCATGCTTTGAAATCGTACAATCTGCCATCATTTCCCTAGGAGCAGATGTCGTAGTTATTGACCCTGATTCACATGACAAACTCGTCGCAGTCGTATCACACGTGCCACACCTTACAGCAGGTTCTCTCATGCGTATTGCAGATAGTCATTCTCAGGAGCACAGGTCACTAC
>CAJWRY010000014.1 GCA_913046155.1 uncultured Candidatus Nemicrothrix sp.
AGAGCAGGGGACTCATAATCCCTTGGTCGTGGGTTCGATCCCCACCAGGCCCACAGCTAGTGGATTAACTGATTGGCTCTTTGCCGGCTTCTTGACGTATATCAATTCCGGTTAATAGGGCTCCAAAAATCTTTGTTGAAATACCATTTATAGCGGCGTTTGATGCCATTCGTTTTGGTAGGCGAACTTCTTTTTTATTTTTCTCCACGGCTTTCACGGTGGATTTTGCTACCTTGACCGGGTCAGCAACAGCCATGAAACCGAACTTCATGAATCTGTCTACCCCTCTTTTCATAAGCGGATCGGCGTCAATATCATCCCACATTTTGGTATCAACAGGTCCCAGATGAAGGATGGAGACATTTAAAGGCGTGTATCTCAATTCCATGCGAAGAGATTCGGCATATCGCGTTAGGCCAGCTTTTGAAGAACAGTAAGCAGACATAGCTGGATTACCCGTGGTTGCTGCGATAGAGGATGTATAAACAAGGTGGCCGGCTCCTCTCGAAAGCATTTTAGGTAATACAGCAGCAGTTAAAACCTGTGGAGTGATGAGGTTTATCCTCAGTGTCTCTTCTATTTCCTTTTCAGTTATGTCTTCTATGAGGGTACTTTTCTCTATTCCGGCGTTATTGATCAAGACATCTATAGGTCCGACGCTATCTTCAACATTATCAATGTATGTCCTGGCATCTTCTGGATCGTTTGCGTCAAAGGGAATAGCAATTCCGTTAATTTCATTCGCAAGATTTGAAATAGCGCTCTCGGTTCTTGCCGATAGGACCACTTGACTTCCAGCGGCGGCAAATTCTTTGGCAATTTCAGCTCCGATACCTCTGGAAGCACCGGTAATGACTACTCTTTTCCCATCTAAATTCATTTTTCTCCTAATTGTTTGAAAAGTTAAGAATGCAACACTCTAACATGATTGTAAAGGTAAGTTAACATACCTTTATTTCATAAATGTTAAATGAAGGAAAGATCATGTCTGAAAGGGCCAAAGCAAGCGGTCTAACTATCACCTAGCACTTCTTTGAGGGCTATTATGGGAATTTTACGTTGAGTTTTGTTTTGGTATGTCCCATAATTTGGGTATTTATCAGTGATCTCTTCCCACACTTCCTCGTAATGCTCATCTCCAAGAACATGCGCGAACATAGTCTTGTTTTCTGATTGGGTTTCAATCTTTACTTTTGGGTTCTTAAGAAGGTTCATGTACCACTCTGGGTGACGATCGTCTCCGCCTTTTGAAGCGACAAGACAAATATCTCCATCAAAGCTAATCGGACTGGTTAACATGACTGTTCTATCTTGCCCGCTTACCCGACCAATGGTTGTCAACTTAATAACTGGCATACCATAAGCATCCCAACCTCTTTTGCCTGCGGTAACTTTGATGAGACTGCGATGTAGGGTGTTAGCTAGTTTCATGAAGCTATCATTAGGCATTCCAAAACATTAACATTATGAATCCGGAACAAAGAATTATCATCTCTATAAAGTTTCTTGTTGGAATTCTTCTTTCTGTTTTGCTGGTCTCTGGGTGTTCTCAACCGGATTCGGAAAAGGCTTATTTGGTTTCTGTTGAAATAGCAATTGATGAGAATAATGGGAATGAAGCGCTAACAGAGCAAGCGACACCTACCGCAACCCCGACTGCAATACCCACGCCTAAAATTGTTCCTACTCCGACAGAAATTCCGATCCCAACGATTTCTATTGGATATATGGGATTTTCTGGAGAAAGGCCAACTGGATTGGTTATCTCGGAATGCTCTCCACTCACCATTTATGACAAAGATGTTGAAGGTGTTCAAGAACATATCGACAGATATGACGAGATGTGTCGAGCGGCTGAAAGTGAAGGGGTAATCTTTGAAGTTAGAAGCGCATTCCGTAATTATTATGACCAACTAGATTATTACACTTCGGACAGATTTGGTCCCTCCGTCGCCTTACACCCTGATGAATCAATGCATGTTGCAGGCATGGCTATAGATTTAACAGCAAATTCAAAGATATGGACCCACGAAATAGTGGGCTGTTACGATGAAGAAGCAAATAATTTCACTTATCTGCAAGAACCAATTGATCACCTTGCCTATGCAGTCAAAGTAAGAAACGAAGAAGTGAGCGATTTGTGCCAACAATCAGTAACTGTAGTTCCAATCAAAAGATCCATGCTTTTCGGATTAACTCCTGGATGCACTGTTCTGACGGAACCTGAATGGTGGGGGGACCCTGAGGTAATTGAATGCAGTTCAGCAACTCTCAAACCTAATGGGATGATTCGGGAAGATTGGCACTTTGAGAACGCTGATCTCATCTCTGCTTTCATAGTCAAATAAAGCCTGAGGAAAAATGATCGAATTCACTGCCCAAAAGAAAATTGTGACTGCCGTACTTTTCATAGTTGTTGCTTTCCTTAATACTGGTTGTGGTGAAGGAGAAAACGAGGTCATCGCTTCCGGACGCCTCTATAAACAAATAGCGATTGTAGAACCAACTCCGACTCCAACTCCGGTCACAACGACGGTAGAGGAGTCAGTGCCTATTGAGGTAGCAACACCTGAACCGACTCCGACGGTAATACTGGTTGATTCGCCATATGGTGAAAATGTTGAGAGATGGAGATCTGACGTCCGAGGTGCACTTGCCGAGTATGGTTTAAGCGATGAAGAAGACAGATTCATGAGAGTTATGTGGTGTGAAAGTAGAGGGGATCCTGATGCTGTGAATGCAGAAAGTGGTGCATCAGGGTTAATGCAACATATACCTCGATATTGGGACGATAGGGCTCGTTCTGCTGGTTTCCAAGGAGCGTCTCCATTTGACCCGATAGCTAATATTTACGCTTCTGTTTGGCTTCTTGACGTCGGAGGGTGGAGCCATTGGGAGTGTAAGTAGGTTTAGCTGACTATGCAGGGGGCATGCGGTTAGACTGCCCTTATGGCAAAGGGGCAGCTTCACGAACCATCACCAGCAGTCACTCCCGAGATGGTGCATGCGTACCAAAGAGATGGTCACGTATGCATTCGGGGCTTAATTGATACCGAAACAGTATTAAATTATCGCCCAATAATTGAAGAGATTTCAGAATCTTGGAGGTATGAGAAACGGCCGATAGAGGAACGCGAAACATACGGTAAAGCGTTTTTGCAGGTCCATAATATTTGGCAAAAGAGCATGTTGTGTAAAGAAATTGTTTTTGCTAAATGCTTTGCGCATGCGGCGTCACAATTGCTTGGAGTAGAGAGCGTGAGAATCTACCATGATCAAACCCTTTTCAAAGAGCCTGGGGGTGGTCACACGCCATGGCATCAAGACCAAACCTATTGGCCGTTAGAGCCAGGCAGCACAGTTACCATGTGGCTTCCACTGTCTGAAATAACGGAAGAAGTCGGATCTATGTACTTCGTCTCAGGGTCGCATGAAATGGGAGAGTTTGGTGCCGGGGGGATATCTGACTCAAGCCATGACAAAATTCAAAAATGGATTGATAGTAATGGCCACATACCATTTACGCATGGTGCTATGGCTTTAGGTGACGCGACTTTCCATTCAGGCTTCACTCTTCATAGTGCCAAACCCAATCCCACTCTGGAGACCCGACCAGTCCTCACCGTTATCTACGTTGCAGATGGCGCAGAAATATTAGATCCCACACCAATGCAAGAATTTGATTTAAAGCTTTGGTTAGGTGGACGTCAGCCAGGCGAAACCGTCAGTAGTGAAATCAATCCTCAGCTATACCCTTAAATCGGGCGCAGTTTGAATAGCCCAGTAGGCTCAGGCTCATCCGGTGAAGAAAATACGTTATCAAATGAAACGTCATCTCCCACGAGAGGGGTAATCGCAGCAATAATTTCAGCTACAGCATACGTATCGTCTAAAGCCTGATGGGCATTGGCAATATCAATGCCAAATGCATCAGCAACATCACTTAACTTCCTGGTTGGTGGCTTGATAGGGGCATAAACTGAAGCTTTCCTGCTATCCCAATTTGGAAACAGCAATCCTCGGGGGAGACATCCGCATCTATCCATTTCAGCGTAAAGAAAGCCGAGGTCAAAACTTACGTTATGAGCCACAATAACACTTCCATCTAGCCTTTTGTAAATATCGCCTGCGACGTCACTAAAGGTCGGGGCATCTGCAACCCAATTGCTGTTAATTCCGTGAATATGCTCAGCGCCGATGTCACAGTCAAGGCCTGGGTTTAACAATGAAGTCCAACTTTCGCCAATCTCTCCGTGCTGAACGTCAACGATGGCTAACTCAATTGCTCTACTTGACTTAGGAGAAAAGCCCGTAGTTTCAAAATCAATGCAAGCAAATCTCGTATCTTCAAAACGCATATAGGTAGCGCTACTCTTTCGTTATCTCAAGCGAAGACTTGATGTCACTCTGGTTTTTGAACCATTTCTCTCCAGATGTCACCTTCTCGACCGTTTGATTAGAATCAACCCACCCTGTAAAGCCTTGCTCAAGGTGGGCAACATTTGAGAATCCTAAATCCTTTAGTGCGGATGTCGCTAATGCTGATCGCCAGCCAAGTGAGCAAAAGAGAACGTAACGCTGGTCAAAGGTAAATTCTTCTTTATGGTAAGGACTATCAGGGTCAAACCACCACTCAATCATCCCTCTGGGGGCCGAAACAGCACCAGGGATAGTTCCTTCAAGTAGACGCTCTCGAAAGTCCCGAATATCAATTAAAATCGTGGAACCTTCCGATATCTCTCGTTTGACTTCTTCCACAGATAGTTCCTCAATCTCAGATTTTGCTTTCTTGACCAGATCGTTAATTGAGGTTCGTTGCATGATAACAATGTAGCCGCAAGATAGAAAAAGCTGGAATCAAGAGAGTCGCTTGATTTGATTCATTCCTGCAACCTAATAGCCTCAACTGAGGGGGAACAATGACAACATATGGACCAGAGACAACAACAGACGAAGTGCTGCTTGGACATGATTTAACCGGTCGCCACTTCATGATTACGGGAGCCTCGAGCGGGTTGGGTGAAGAAAGCTCCAGAGCTTTAGCACAAGCAGGCGCCACCGTTACAATGCTGGCGCGTAACCAAAGCAAACTTGATACAGCAATTGAGCGGATCAAATCGAGCAACCCATCAGCAATATTGAACACTGGAATAGTGGATCTTTCTGATCAGCAATCAATCAGGGATTACGCTCAGGAATTTTTGGCAACTGGAGTAACTATTGATGTGCTCATTAACAATGCAGGAGTCATGGTCTGCCCATATAGCAAGACCGTTGACGGTATTGAAATGCAATTTGGAACAAACCATATAGGCCATTTCCTTTTAACGAATCTCCTAATGCCGGCGATCCTAGCTGGAACTAACCCTCGAATTGTGAATTTATCATCAGCAGGCCATACCCACTCAGACGTGAATCTGGACGACCCCAACTTTGAGAAGTGTGAATATAACGCATGGGAATCCTACGGTCGCAGCAAAAGCGCAAACATTCACTTCACTCAGGAAATAGTTCACCGTTATGGAGATCGCATACAGAGTTTCGCAGTCCATCCAGGAGTCATTATGACAGAACTTGGCAGACATCTAACTCCTGAATTGATGAGTGAAATGACTGAACGAGTGAAATCTAGATCAACGTCTTCCTCCGAAGCGAAGGAGACCGGTGCTCTGCCATTCAAATCAGTGGAAGCAGGAGCAGCAACTCAGGTGTGGGCTTCCGTAACTGAAGACCTTGCGGAAAATAACGGTGCCTACCTTGGAGATTGTCAGCTAGGGGTGGAAGGCGGGAATCCCAGTGAATCCGGATACCTTCCATACATCTTCAATAGAGATACAGCCGAAGCGCTGTGGTCCCTAAGCGAGGAGCTAGTGAAACAAGAGTTTCCTAAATCAACCTAAATAATCATCTCAAATGCCTTCGAGAACGCTGATGCTTCAAACCATTAGTACCTGTGGACTTCGCTTACAACAATTTGAAGTATTAATATTTATAAAACGAACAGGAGGATAAAGTGCCAGGATTACTACCAGATGTTGATCCAAATGGTTTGATCGAATACTCAGTTGTTTATACAGATAGATCAGTAAATCACATGTCTTTGAGCTTCCGAGAGGTCATGACTGATATCTCATCAACCCTAAAAGAGGTTTACAACGCTGATGCTATTGCAGTAGTTCCCGGAAGCGGAACTTTTGGAATGGAAGCGGTAGCCCGACAATTTGCGACGAATCAAAATGTAATGGTTATTCGCAACGGGTGGTTTAGCTATCGCTGGACCCAGATCCTTGAAATGGGGTCTATCGCATCATCCCATACAGTGTTGATGGCAAATCCAGTGAGAGATGAGGACCTGGCTCCTTTCGCTCCGCCCGCTCTTGAGCTGGTATTAACGAAAATAAATGAGGAAAAGCCCAAAGTCGTTTTCGCGCCGCATGTGGAAACATCAGCTGGGATGCTATTGCCTGACGATTACATTTCACAAATTGCTGCCGCTACCCACCAAAACGGGGGAATCATGGTCCTTGACTGCATCGCATCAGGAGCTCTGTGGGTTGATATGAAAAAAACCGGAGTGGATGTCATTGTGAGTGCACCTCAAAAGGGTTGGAGTGGTACACCTTGTTGCGCACTGATAATGATGAGCCAACGAGCGTTGGATACTCTTCAAAGTACTGAAAGTTCAAGCTTCGCATGTGATCTAAAGAAATGGCGAGAAATTATGGAAGCCTATGAAAATGGTGGGCATGCCTATCACGCAACAATGCCCACAGATGGATTAAAGAATTTCCGAGATGTTATGAAAGAAACACAAGCCCTAGGATTTGAGGCAATGAAGGAAGCACAAATAGAGCTTGGTGAAAAAATGCGTGCTGTTCTTGAAGATCATGGTTATAAGTCTGTCGCAGCAGATGGTTATAAATCGCCAGGAGTTATCGTCTCATATACAAATGACCCTGCGATCAAATCTGGGGCAAAATTCTCCCAAGCCGGAATGCAAATTGCTGGCGGTGTGCCACTTAAATGTGGAGAGCCTGAGGACTTCTCCACATTTCGGATCGGTCTCTTTGGATTAGATAAATTAACAAATATTCAAAGAACAGTGGAAACCTTTGCAAGCACTCTCTCTACTGTTCAAGAGTAAAAAAATCAGCTCGAGCACGACGATTCTCATCGTACACAGGCTCGCTCAGATCACATCTGAACTTCCGATGATTGGAATCTCTACCCGACGTGCTCCTAATAAGATTTCCCATATTGAAATAATTTTCGTGATCAAAATGCTGGTGAAGCGAATCATAGTTGTCCCAAATTTCAACAACTGCAATACGTTCATCTCTGCAGGGGTCTGCTGAAAACACATACATTTGACAGCCAGGCTCTTCATTCCTTGTAGCAAGTTGCAATGAACTTGACTCTGCAAGGAGATCGTCTCTTTCAGATGGATCATGAAGATCAATATAGCCTGCAACGATTATCGGATCTTCAGGAGCTTGTTCATCCTCAGAAAAGAAATCAGCTCTTGCGCGAGGTGTTTCATCGTAGACAGGTTCACAAGCGGTGACTCTCCATTTTTTGCTTTCAGCTCCTGCTAAGCCAATCTCTCCAAACATTGAGCCCATATTGAAGTAATTTTCGTGGTCAAAATGAGCATGAAGGCTATCTCTGTCCTCCCACAACTCATATACTGCTACCTTATTTTCTTCAGCTGGATCCGGAGAGAACACATACGCTTCGCAACCTGGTTCGCCATCTCTCGTAGCTTGCTGCAATGGGATAGCCTTTGCAACAGCCTCCGGTCTTGATTCAGGGTCCGCTAAAACAAATGTTGCAGTAATAATAATCATCGTATCTCCAATTCTGTGGTCAACTATTTTGGATACTCTCGCACCCTAACATTACGAAGGTCTTCAATGAGGCTACTCTAGCGACATGGATAAACAACTACGCATTTCACTCATAAGCCTCTCGTTATCTACTTCGTTAGGATTTCTCCTTACGTTGGCGCTAAGTTCGGGGAGTACGGAAATCAACGGTATGCCTATTCTCGCAATCTGCGCAATCCTTGCATATGCAATCAACTATGTCGTTTTCATTCCTTCTTTCATAGCCAGAACTGAACACTACTTTGACCTCACAGGGTCAATAACAACAATTACGTTGATTGTGTATGCGTTAGCAGCAAGTAACGAACGTGATGCTCGTTCGTTCATCGTTGCTGTCTTGGTGTTGATATGGGCTGTTCGTTTGGGCTCATTTCTGTTCATGCGAGCAAAACAAACCGGTGGAGATAGCCGTTTTGATAGCGTAAAGAATCGTTTTATTCCATTTCTCTCGTGGTGGTCACTCCAAGGACTTTGGGTTTTAATGAATCTTGCTGGCGCACTCGTTATTCTTACAACGCAAGAACCTGAAAGCTTCGGTGCGTTTGCTGTTATTGGGATATGTCTTTGGGTAATCGGATTCTCGATTGAAGTCGTGGCTGATCAACAAAAGAAAACCTTCCGACGAGACAGTATAAATGATGGGAAATTCATCAGTACTGGTTTATGGGCATGGTCACGACACCCTAATTATTTCGGAGAGATTATGCTTTGGATCGGGATAGCAGTGATAGGTCTACCAGTTCTTTCAGGTTGGAGATGGGTTGCGTTAATTTCCCCAGTATTCGTCATAGTCCTACTTACCAAAGTTAGCGGTATCCCAATTCTTGAGCGACGGGCTGATAAACAATGGAGCGGAGACCCAAGCTACGCAGAATATGTAAAGAGCACTCCAATTCTTATTATGAAGCCACCATCAGCTAAGTTAAAGCAACGCAAAGAGATGGGGATATAAATGAAATTCGGTTTAGCATTTGCTAGCAGCATCGGAACAGAAGGAAGCAGCGCAGTTGAAATTTGTAAACTCGCTGAACAAGTCGGATTTGAATCAGTGTGGGGAGGGGAACATGTCATCTTCCCATCATCAATCGAATCCAAATATCCCTACACGGCCGATGGCAAAGTTCCAGCCACTAAAGACACCTGGATACCCGATCCTCTAATCTGGTTGGCATACGTTTCAGCGGCAGCACCCAGTCTCAGATTAGGCACATGTATCCTGATACTTCCGCAACGAAATCCTTTGATACTGGCGAAGGAAATAGCGACGCTTGACCATCTCACTAATGGGAAAGTCGAGCTAGGAATAGGCGTGGGTTGGCTGAAAGAAGAATTTGAAGCTTTAGGCGTTCCGTGGGAGCGGAGAGGCGCAAGAACAGATGAATATGTTGAAGCGCTCCACGCAGTCTGGTCAGGAACCGATATCGAATTCCATGGAGAATTCGTTGACTTTGACCCGCTCACTTGCACACCGAGACCAAAGCAAGAGAAAATTCCGATACTAGTAGGTGGCGACACTCCAGCAGCGATACGAAGGGCAGCAAAGCTTGCCGATGGCTACTATCCAGGAACAGGAGACTTTGCAGAGCTCCAAAAACTTATAACCGACGTGCGACACGCAGCCGAAGACAACGACCGTGACCCTGCAGAAATTGAAATTAATGCACACTTCTCAGTCTTTGGTGAAGGCGACAGAACTGAAGGCGTTGAAAAGATGCGAGAAGCGGGAGTTGGGCGGATCATGGTTCCTGGCTTTATCTTTGGAGGGCCGAGCGGAATGGAACAATTGCAAGAATTTGGCGAAAGTGTCGTGTCGAAAACAAAGACAAACTAACTTTCGTCCTCGCCCTCGTCATCCTCGTCGCCGAAAATGTCAACATCATTTACGGGAATTCCACCGAACGCCTCGTGATATTCTTTCCTGAACTCATCGACTACAACACCTATGGCGACGATAGCTAAATTTAGCTCATCAGGATCAAGATGATTTCCCATCAAGCGATGATTTAAGATTAGATCACAAAACCCTTCACGTTCACTCCATGACGATGAGGTAGCAAAGATTGCTCCAAAAAGTGAATCTCCATTCGTTCTCGCTAAATGTTCAAAAAGTTCGTCTGAGCAAGGAACATCAAATAAGATGATGCTCGAAATTTCAACGACGACGATGCTATCCCAGTCATCGGTGAACCACTCAATTTCACGAATGCGAAAGTAGAGGTCCACACCTTCGTAATCCACTATCCAACTATGGTCCTCTTCTCCTTTAGATGCTTTCCAACGCCCCCCCAAGAACTTCCCAACTCTTTTCTCAACGCTGATCAGATTACTCATAAATTCCTCCGCTTTTCGCCGTCTTCACTAGTAAAAATAGCAGTCGGGTGGGACAAATAAAGCAGATTATTTTGTAGATCTGGAACGAAACTTAAACAGCGGAATGGCAATGCACACATGATAAAACAGCATCCCAGCAATGATAGGAAACCACATAACAGACTTTAAAAAGTAAAAAACCAATTTCCCTAAAACAGTCTTCGTCGCCAGCAGATATACCACAATTAAAAAAGCAAACAGCAATGACCAATGCTGGTCCCACAAATATGCAGACGCAGCGAAAAGTCCAAAGCCGACGAGAGCAAAAATAGCTGGAATCGACGGGTCATCATTATCATCAATGAGTTTGATAGGAATGAAAAGCTTCTCTACAGCATCTCGCATTTCGTTTTTAGCTTGATCCCAATTCTCTACCTGCGCCATTGGGCAAGTATATGACCTCAGCTCCTAAACCGAACAACCACTAACTGAGGAGAACAATAAAGTGTGTATGGTAGAACCGGAGGTAATTGAGTGGATACGAGCGTTATGCAGTCCTTGAACGATGTCGGAGCTAGTTATGAGATCATTGATTGCGACCCGTCATTTGCTGACACCGCAGCATTCTGTAACCGCTATGGTTATCTACCTGAAGAATCTGCGAACGCAATACTGCTTGAAGGTAAAGCTGAATCGCCGGTTTATGCCCTGTGTGTAGTTTTGGCCACGACAAGAATTAATGTCAACAAAGTCGCTCGAAAGCGACTCGGTACTCGGAAAGCATCCTTTGCTAGCGCCGAGGTAACTAAATCACTCACTGGAATGGAAATAGGGGGAGTCACACCGGTAGGCCTGCCAACTGATCTCCCCATCTGGATAGACAATTTGGTCATGGAGGTCCCACAAGTCATTATTGGGGCTGGTTCACGCGATGCAAAAATTTATTTGGCGCCTCAAAATCTTCTCAGATTCCCAAACACTCATGTTGTTGAAGGACTATCCATGCCAATCGCAAATAAATAATTTACGCAAGTCCCTTTAACCAGAATTAGGGAAGAATCTTTAGCAATTCTTTCACACCTATCGCAAAACATGGGCTTTACGGTTAGAGTGCTACATACTGAAGGGCGCTTAGCTCAGTTGGCTAGAGCATCTCGTTTACACCGAGAGGGTCGGGGGTTCGAGTCCCTCAGCGCCCACACAGGGAAATGGCAATAAGCACATGGCTGAATCTAATTCCAAAAGATCTGACCGACCTAATATCCTTTTATTCACTCCCGATCAACTCCGAGCAGACGCTTTAGGATGCTTCGGCAACACGCAAGCGTCAACACCCAATTTTGATAATTTAGCGAAGCAAGGAACAAGATTTAATTCCGCATGGTCGCAACACTCAGTCTGCGGGCCTAGCCGTATCTCCATAATGACTGGCTGGTACCCGCATACAGCAGGGCATCGCACTCTGGACAACCTTCTTAAACCATGGGAACCAAACCTTCTTAAATACCTGAAGGATGCTGGATATGAGGTCGCACTTCCGGGTAACCGAGGGGATGTTTTCGCGCAGGACGTCACAGAAATGAGCACAGACTTCTGTGGAAACCTAGTTAAACCATCATGGAACTGGAGCGATATTAACTTCAATGGTGAACAGAATGATTTACTTTACAACGCATTCTGGTTTGGGAAACAAGGAAACGAACCTCGCATAGATGGAGATGAGGCAACAATACAGACAGCAATTCAGTGGCTTGAACAAAGAACATCGGATAAACCTTGGGCTATGTGGGTTCCCTTGTTAGCGCCTCACCCGCCGTTCATGGTGGAAGACCCCTGGTTCTCACTTCACGACCGAGATTCTATGCCAAAGCCCATATCTACGGAAGAAACAGTCGGGAAACCACAGTTTATGAACGAATTGAGAGAAAGATATGGCTGGACGGATCTATCCATGGAAGACCATGCTGAGATCACCGCTACTTACTACGGGATGGTAAGCAGAGTAGATGACCAACTAGGACGCTTACTACTGGCTATAGACCAATTTGGATATGCAGATAACACGTACACCTTCTGCTTCAGCGACCACGGAGAATATTTAGGCGACCATGGCCTAGTTGAGAAGTGGCCTTCAGGCCTTGATCCTTGCTTAGTTCAAAATCCATTAATAGTCACCGGACCAAAAGTTGCTGAGGGTGAGATAGCCCACTCCGGCGTCGAGATGATTGATTTGCTCCCTACGTGTCTTGAAATAGCTGAAACTGATGCAAGCCACACACATTTTGGGAAAAGCCTGCTTCCTATCCTCAACGATTCCAATATTGAACACCGCGAGGCTGTCTTCTGTGAAGGCGGCTTCAACTTAGAAGACAATCACTTGTTTGAAGTCGCTGGATGGATTTATAAACACAAATCAGAAATCCAACATGAAATGCCCGAACTCGTAGGGAAAGCACAATGTGTAAGAACACAGAAGTGGTCTTTCATACGCAGGCAAAATGAACAGGATGAGCTCTATGACAGAGAGAATGATCCGCAAGAAAAGATAAATATCTTAGCGACATTGAGAAAAGATGATAAAGATATTCAAGCTGTGGCTCAAGACCTACAGAATCGTATTCTTGAATGGCTCGTTCAAACAAGTGACGTTATCCCATGGCAGCCGGACAACCGGTTCCCATCACTGGTCCACGGCTGGCGACAAAAACCGGAAAACGATTAAAGCGCTAGTCGCTTAAAGGGAAAGAATTGTATTGTGCAGTTCGTCTGACCCTGCACAAACTAATTGTCTCCGTTGAGTTCTTCTCATCCTGGTTAGTTCATAGGAAATAGGGTTGCTTTCTGAATCTGTGATTTTTGCCCCAGCCTCCCTGCATATTAACGCCGCTCCCGCATAGTCCCAGAGAGCTAATCCCTCTCCCATGTCAACGAAACCATCAAAGGACCCATCAGCGACTTTGCATAAATCTAAGGCAGCTGAACCGAGAGCACGATATTGTTTCCACCCAAAATGCTCTTTTGGGAGATCATTGAAAACTAGTATGGAATTTTCGATATCTGTAACTCCCGATACGACGATCTTGTGACCATCTTTTTCGGCGCCGGAACCGAGTTCAGCTATGAATGTTTCACCCGTTGCTAAATTCTTCACAAAAGAAGCAATAGCCTCATCTTTGTGGACGAGGCATAGGCTCAGCGCATACCAAGGCAACCCAAGATTTGCGTTCGTAGAGCCATCGATCGGGTCAATAATCGCAACAAAAGATTTATCTAACCCGGTGGGACCTGACTCTTCACTCACTACACCCAGACCAGCAGCGATCAGTTGAGGAGTCGCTATCTCATCAGCAATAACATCATGCCTGTATTGACCTGGATGGCCATCAGCCGCACCCCAGTTCTTAAGGGAGCTAAGATTAAACATGATCTCGTCACTGATTTGTTCCGAGAGCTCAAAAAAACTGGATGCCTCCATACCCAACACATTAACCGAAGAAACTTTCAAGACTCTCATTCTTATGTACGAAGACCTTGAACTGATTTAGACGTAACCAAAACTTGAGTGTAAGTTTCACAAACATGAGCAATCGCAGAGAAATGATACGCATGACCGAAGAAGAGGTTACGCAATTCGTAGCATCCCAAAAGAGCCTTCAAGTCGCCACAATTAACAAAGATGGCACACCGCATCTATCAACGCTGTGGTTTGATGTAGTCAATGGGGAAATCGTATTTGAAACATTCACCAAGTCACAAAAGATCAAGAATCTCCAAAGAGATAATCGAATTAGCTGCCTTCTTGAAGACGGTCTTGTTTACGAAAAGTTGAGAGGCGTCCAAATTAACGGTGTAGCCGAACTAGTAGACTCTCCTGACCAAGTTCATCAATTAGCAAAGGGCGTGATGGCACGTAATAACCCTGAAATTCCCTCCGAAGCATTAGACGAAGTTGCTAAAGCTATGTCGGTAAAAAGAACAGCCGTAATCGTAAAAGCCACAAAAGTTGTCTCATGGGACCACCAGAAACTCGGAGGCACCTACTAAACAGCGCAGTGACATCAGTATTGCCTCATGTAGCGCTACTTTTGTAGATGTGAGACCTTTTACTGTTCTTTTCCGCCTTGCAATCACGCTTGCGTTGATAGGTCTTGTAGTCGGGATGATCACAGTTTTAACAGGCCCCCAACTAAAAGAAATAGCTACCTCAGGGGAGTGGTCTCACTCGCCAGTCGCTCTCGCCAGTACAGGAACGAGATCTCTCATCTATGACCAAAATGGTGAACTCATGGCCACATTTTTTGATGAAAACCGTTCACCGGTCTTGCTTGACCTTATTCCACAAGAGGTTCGCGACGCAATACTTGCAATTGAAGATGCTAATTTCTACAGTCACCAAGGTGTCGATCTTAAAGCAACAGCAAGAGCTTTAATAGAAAATGTTGATGCAGGTGGCATCAGCCAAGGTGGTTCAACCATCACACAACAACTTATTAAAAACCTAGTATTAACTCCGGAACAAACAGTTGAAAGAAAAGTGCAAGAGGCAGCACTCGCTGTTCGTTTAGAAGATCAACTTACTAAAGACGAAATATATGAGATTTATCTCAATACAGTCTATTTCGGGGGTTCAGCATACGGAATAAAGGCAGCCGCTGAAGTGTACTTTGGCTTAGATCTGGCTAATAAAAACCCAGCAGAAATCCAAGCAACTCTCGATGAGGGACTTGGCTGGCCCGAAGCGGCACTCCTAGCATCACTCATCCGGAATCCAAGCGTCAACGACCCTACTGTGAATCCACAAGTAGCGACTTACCAGCGGCGAATCGTCTTAGACAGGCTCGCAGAATTAGGATACTTCTCACCAGCAGAAGCAGAAGAATACGCCCAGACACCTCTTCCCAGCGAACGATTCCAACCGACTCTACCTTCAGCTGACGATTTCTTTGTGGCTGAGGTCAGAAGAAGTCTGCTGGAAGACCCGACTTTCCTAGGAGGAGGAATTCAATCACGAACAGAGGATCTCCTCGGCATTAACGGAGGTATTAGGGTCTACACAACCTTTAACCCAGCAACCCAGCAAATGGCAATAGAAGCCCGCGACGAAGTACTTCGAGATAAATGGGGCGTAGATCCCTTCTTCACAGTTTCTATCGCCGCAATGGACCCTGATAACGGAGCGGTACGAGCAATGATAGGAGGTGAAAGTTTTGACAGTGAAAGCCAATTCAACCTAGCAACGCAGGGGAGAAGGCAGCCGGGATCTTCATTCAAAACCTTCGTACTTGTAACAGCATTACAAAGAGGCATCCAAACGAATGACAAAGTAAATGGGGAAGGCCCTTGTGAATTCCCTGAAGAGACAGAACCAGATGGGATATACGAGGCTAATAATTTCGCTAACGATGATGGAGAAATAGCGGAGATAAAAGATTTATTGCTGTCCTCCTCAAACTGCGGTTTCCTCAAGCTCGGTCAACTCGCCGGACTTAACAACATCATTTCCACAGCAAGACTAATGGGGATCGACTCAGAAATGGACCCTGTCATATCCCTACCGCTCGGAGTTGAAGAAGTTAGTCCGATGGAAATGGCAAATGCCTATGGCACGCTGGCATCAGGGGGTATCAGGAGAGAGCCTTATTTTATTGAACGAATCGAAAGGTTGCAGAATGACGAATGGGTCTCTATCTATGAACATAGCGAAGATGACAGATACCTACCTCAACGCATCCTCACAGAATCAGTTTCATGCTGGGCGACAGATGCTCTATGGGCAAACGTACGCCAAGGCACCGGAGTCCGTGCAGGGTGGCCTATGGGCTCTCAACCTGCGGCCGGAAAAACAGGAACAACAGAGAACTTTGAAGACGCGTGGTTCGTAGGATACACACCATACCTATCAACAGCTGTTTGGATGGGAAATCCAAACGAAAAGGTCTCAATGAGGGGAATCTACCCCTACGGGAACGTAACAGGTGGGTCATTCCCAGCGGAGGTCTGGGGTGCTTTCAACGCCAAATATCATGCCAACCTCCCCACAAGAGCATTTCCGTACTGCAACCCATTCGCCCAAAGGGGAGAATACCTACGAACCGTTGACGACCCCGAAGCAGGAACAAATCCTTGCCCAGGTCAGATAACTCTTGACTATCTAAGTGACGAAGAGATTGACGCATGCGAAGATGAAATTCCCGAAGGGTTCGAAGAATGTGATTACGAATATGACTATCTAGATATCGATGCCGTTCGCGTCACGATTTACTGTGGAGACCCTCCACCTGAAGAACCAGAAGAAAATGAGCAAGAGGATGAATCCGAAGATGGTTCCGAACCAGAAAACGATCAAACGGAAGATGACCAAGCGGAAGAAACAATTGAAGGTGCCTAGGCATAGCGCCTGCATCAATGAGGACAAGTACTACGAACCTAAGTAAGATCTAACCTATGGCAATAGCAACGTCGGAAAATTTACAAGTACTACTTCAGGTACAGGAAAAAGACAGCCAAATACTCGCAGCAAATCATGAGATTAGAGAACTACCTGAACGAAAAGAAATTGAAGCCACCCAAAAAGACATAGAAGAACTAAAACAAGTACTCAAAGCAAAAGAGTCCGAAGTTCACGAAAATAACCGAACCCAAAAGAGACTCGAAGATGAGGTAGCAACAATTGAAGAAAGAACCGAGAATCAAAAGGGAAAATTATATGGAGGCGAAGTCATTGCAATCAAGGAACTTCAAGCCCTCGAAATGGACATTGAGAGCTTAAAGGAACGCCAAACAGTAATCGAGGACCAAATTATTGAAGTAATGGAACTCAATGAACCCATCGAAAATGAAATCCAAAGCCTCCTTCAACTACAAGAGAATCACGTAAAAAACGAGGCCAAACTCTCAGAGGCGCTAAAAGAAGCTATAAACGAAATTGAAATTAGAATAAGCCAGATCCAAGTAGAAATAAACCACCTCACAAAAGACCTTCCAAGCGAACTAATAAACGAATATGAAAGCCTGCGCTCAAGACCTGGTCATGTGGGTATAGCGAAATTAGTTAATCGAACATGCAATGGTTGCAATCTAGAACTACCCGCCGTCGAAGTAGACAGAATAAAAAAAATTTCTGAAGATAGCATTATCAACTGCGAAGAATGCGGTTGCATCTTGGTTCGTTAATTATGCTGCTATGGTTCGCTGGCCTCTCTTTCATTATCGTTGCAACAGTCTTTGCGAGCCCTGCTATTGATTACAGACTGGTCGTAATTGGATCGTTAGTACCTGTCATAGAAATGGTCCTTGAAGGACCATGGGTACTTCATTCACTCTTAGCACCTGTACTCGTGATGGGATTCGTGATGATCGCCTTTCAGGGAAAGCGATTAAAGCAAAGAAAATGGTTGGGTATTCCCATCGGAATGTTTCTCTATCTTTTCCTTGATCGAGCCTGGACGAAAGCTGGTTTATTCTGGTGGCCATTATCAGGATTCCAAATAGACAAGGCGAACGCCCCAACATGGGAACAACCAGTTGTATTGGTCGTCATGGAAGCAACTGGTTTGCTGGCTGCAAGTTATGGAGTTAGGAAATATAAAATCTACGAAAAAGAAAACATGAAACTCTTTTTAAGAACAGGCCGAATACAACGTCAAATGATGCAAGGTAATCAGAAATAGATGACCAAAATAACGCTACTCAGACATGGCCAAACAGATTTCAACGCTCAAGGCAGATTACAAGGGAGAGTTGACAATCCACTGAACGACATAGGGATTCAACAAGCTAAAAGAGCTGCAGAAGCTATCGGGCCTGTTGACAAGATAGTGTCCAGCCCACTTCAAAGAGCTATTCAAACAGCTGAAGTATTCAACATGGAAATACAAACAGATGAAAACTGGATTGAGCTAGATTACGGGGACTGGGATGGCGCTCACTTAAACACAATTTCAAAAGAAACATGGATCGAGTGGAAAAGTAACCCGTCGTTTAAGCCACCCAACGGAGAATCATTAAAAACATTGGGACATCGCGTAAGGCTCTTTCTAGAAAATGTGCAGAAAAATTCAAAGCAGCATTTGTTGATAGTGACGCATGTATCACCTATCAAAGCTGCCGTAGCTTGGACTTTGGGAGTAAACGATTCAGTAGGCTGGCGAACAAGACTTGATACTGCCTCATTCACTCAAATACAAATAGATTCGAATACCCCTGTATTGCTTAAATTCAACCAAACTACAGTGTGAATCGATAGCGAAACCGAATGACATGTTTCAGGTCAAAGGATCGTCTAATCTAAAAATAGGCCATACCGCTATGGAATAGTATGAAATATCAAACCACTCCTTCACTTAACGGAAGACTAGGACTAGCTGTTATTTCAATTTTGGTTCTGCTTGCAGCCTGCAGCACAGAAGATATGGCCTTTGATCCAAGCAAAGAAGCGATAGAAAACCAAGGCACTCAAGACGAAGAACCAACTGAGCAACCAACTCAAGAAACTACTGAAGAGGCACCAACCTATATCCAGCCAACACCTGCCACTCAAACAACCCCTCCGGGTAACGATGGAGCCATAGACGAGCTCAACTGCGCTACGACCAGAGAAGAAATAAAATTTCACTGGGGAACAGACTCAGGAGATGGATTTGAAAACTCTATCTATGGACCCTACCTATTAAATGATGCACGAACTGGTGTGCATGCTGATTACGATCGATTTGTCCTGGAATTTGAACCTGACATAAATGATCCTGACGGGTCTCCAGATAGCTTCCATGTCTTCTGGGCCGATGGAACCCCCTTATCCATGGGGAGTGGCGACCCCATATCTGTATCAGGAAAGAACGCACTTGAGGTATTCGTCTTAGGTTATGGCTATTCCCGTAACGAGTCAGCAGAGCCATCCCAAGCCCCACAAAGTTTGTCGCCAACTCGAACAGGTAACCTGAAGCAAGCAGTTTGGGACGGAGAGTTTGAAGGCGTTCTACACTGGGTCCTAGGGGTCCAAGAAAAAGTTGACTTCAGAGTTTTATCAATTCCCAACCCTCCAAGATTAGTCGTTGATGTTTGCAGGACATCTTCAGAATAAAGCTGATAACACTAACCTAAATGCCCAAATCAATGCGAAATCTCCCACTGTACCTAGGTGGGTTTATGGGACCATTTGGCGCCACACTAGTGTTACCAATGTTCCCAGAACTAAGAACAAGTTTCCGCACTTCGACCGAAACAATTGGCTGGACCTTCACTGCCTACCTTCTACCATTTGCACTTCTGCTCCTTATTTCAGGAACGTTAGGGGAGAAGTGGGGAAGAAAACGGACCGTACGAAGCACGTATTTGCTGTATGCATTTTCCTCAATGACCTGTGCATTAGCTCCGAATCTACAAATATTTCTTCTCGGAAGAAGCTTTCAAGGAATCG
>CAJWRY010000015.1 GCA_913046155.1 uncultured Candidatus Nemicrothrix sp.
GGGATATGATCATCCGGTCTGGTGAGAATATTTATCCTGTTGAGATTGAACATCGCCTCGAAAGCCATCCCTTTATTCATGAAGCTGCTGTACTAGGAGTAGATGACGATGAGAAGGGCCAAATAGCGAAAGCGATCATTGTCCTTAATGACAATGGTCAGTTTGAGGTAGATACATTTTTAGAATGGTGTTCAGAAACGTTGGCTAGTTATAAAGTCCCAGAAATTTGGGAGCACAGGACTTCTGCTCTTCCGAGAACTGCTAGCGGGAAAGTAATCAAGGGTGCTTTAACCGGTGACCGCGAAATTAGCGGCTTTGATGATTAATGAGAGACAAGTTCATCGTCCGTAATTGCAATGATGTTCACGGGGATTGCGCTCATTATCGGCAATCCCGTGATTCGGTCATACCCCACGTCTGATGAAACTAGACGATTAGTTGGCGATCCAATATCACGGACCTTCTCATCTGTTAGCGAAATATCACCCCAGGAATGAGACATTGAAACCACACCTCTTTTTATATCTGGGTCGCTTTCAATAACTCCTACAACAGATGACCTTGGCGAGGTTATTTTTAAGAGATCACCATCCGTTGCTCCTAACTCAACTAAGTCATCAGGATTCACGTAAACATAATTTGTGGTAGCGACCTTAGCGAGTCCGGGTAGTTCTGCGCCTAGTGAGTTAAGAGCATGTTTAAGTCGGCGCCCGACAAGAAGATATGGGAAAAGTGATTTATCAAATGTGTCTAGTAGTTCGCTTCCAGAACGTTCAGCCTTAACTTCAGTAAGTTCCGCATAAACGTCATCAGGGCAAACAGAGAAACGTGCATCATTTTGGGGATCTCCCGGAAGGACTTTTATTGGGTTGTCATGATGAATTGTTCGTTTGTTCTCTCTCCATAGGCTCATTGGCAATCTAGCGTTTCCGTACACATAGTCAATTACGGTACTGTCCGTTAGGTCTTCACTAATAGGAAGCTCCCCGCCGGGTAAAATAATTTTTGTGTTATTTCGCTTTGCTATTCCAGCAAAGACTTCCCATTCATTAAGCACATCATCATCCGTATAGATAACTCTCTCGGCATAATTGGTATAAACAGCAGGGAAACGCCGATCCATCACATTCGGAACATCTTCACGTTCAAGTTGAAGCCTGGGTGCTATGACATAATCGGCTAGTTGTGCGGTAGCAGTCATGCGGTGGTCAATCACAACTAGTAATTCAAGGTCCCCCAATGCTTGTAGAGTCTTGTGCTGATCAGGCCAAGCCTGAACTGGATTACCACCTGAAACAATTAGCGCGCGCACTTGACCATCTCCCTGTAAGAGAATCTCGTCGTTTAGTGCGTTGGTTAGCATCTCTCCTGGCAATCCTGATAAGTTCCTGACTCTGTGAGGTGCGCCTGGAGTAGGGCTACTGGGGGCAGTTACTTGTGCCCGCCTTGTATCTCCTGGGGTAAGCATGTAAGGGCTCTCAAGAGTTTCACCCTCTTTGAGAACGCGTCCGCATAGAACATTTAGAGTAAGCACTAAAGATTCCATTAGCGTTCCGTGTGGAGCCATATTAGGGCCAGTTCCAGATCCTGCCGTTCCTTTAGGGCCCGATGCAAACATTTCGGCTGCTAGTTTTATATCATTTGATGATACCTCGCATCGCTCGGCAGCATAGTTGAGAGTGAAGGCGGAGCAAGCTTCTTTCAACTTACGAAGTTGGGCTTGGTCTACATATTGTTCGCAAAAGCCCATATCGTGAAGATCGTTATTTAAGATATGCCCAATCATTGCGGCGAGTAAAGTAGGGTCTTCGCCTGGCTTTACTTGAAGCCATACATCAGCTTGCGTTGCTAACTCACTTCTCCTTGGATCAATAACGATAAGTTTTAATCCCCTTTTTTTCGCGTCGCGGAGTTTGATAAAGGGGTTGGTTCCCTGAAGTCCGCTCGCAGGGCCGTAGCTTGAAACTAGAGGGTTGTATCCTACCGCAAGTAATACGTCAGCATCAGTGAAGTTCTGCCATCCAGCTTCCCAAGAACCGAGCCGAAGTAACGAACTTCGATGTGCAGGTTGGTCAATTGTTAGCGAAGTGTAAAAGGATGGCGAGTCAAAACCCTTATGCCACGCTGAAGCTACAGGTACACCTATGCTGTTTTGGTAGGCTCCTGTTCCGATATACGTTGCAACCGATCTCGGACCATACTTGTCCGTAATGGCCTGTAGTTGCTCTGCTATTTCGTCAAGGGCCTTCTCAGATTCTAGTTCCTCGAAAGTTCCTGCTGTTGTTTTCTTTAGCGGTGAACGAAGACGGCTTGGACTGTGAAATTGATCAGCTAATTGTCGGCCTTTTATACAGGTGTACCCCTCAAACAATGGGTCTGTTCGGTCACCACGGACTGAAACGATTCTTTTGCCATCCTCTACATCTATCTCCATCGGGCAAGCCGCATGACAAATACGACAGAATGTTTTTTTAGTTTCAAGCATAAAGAGAATGTACCCGATTTTCTCAATAGATGTCGTAGCCCAATTGCACCAGTTAAAATTTCTGGATTACGGTGTTCATGGAACTGGAAAGATGGATAGGAGTCGCTAATTATGGCTTATGAATGTTTTGATGTCTCAATCACGGATAAGGTCGCCCATGTAAAACTTGATCGCGGACCTAATCTCAATACAATGATCCCCTCCTTTTGGAGTGAACTTCCGGAGATAATAAATGAAATCAGTGATGAAGGGAAAGCTAGGGCAATTGTGATTTCCTCAACTGGAAAACATTTCTGTGCGGGCATGGATTTAGCTGTATTCACTGAAGGTGGATTGGGCGATGGCGGCAAAACTGAGCGGGGCAGACGTAATGCATTGACTCGTGAATCTGCACTTCACCTCCAAGAAAGTTTCACATGTTTTGAAAAAGCTAGAATGCCAGTTTTAGTTGCTATTCAGGGTGGTTGTGTAGGCGGAGCAGTTGACATGGTTACGGCTGCTGATATGAGATATGCAACAGAAGATGCATGGTTCTGCATTCAGGAAATAAATATAGGAATGACTGCTGACGTTGGAACGCTACAAAGACTTCCTAAAATTATTCCTGAGGGGGTAGCAAGGGAACTGGCATACACCGGAAGGAGAATGTCGGCTCAACGTGCTATGGAAGTGGGGTTAGTGAACGAAGTCTTCCCGAGCCACGAGGTAATGGTTGATGCTGTTTTAGATATCGCTTCTGAAATCTCAACAAAATCACCATTAGCTATATGGGGAACAAAAGAGAGCATAAATTACACTAGAGACCACTCAGTTGCTGACAGTTTAAACTTCATTGCTACTTGGCAAGCTGGAATGTATCAGCCGAAAGATATGGCTAGTGTATTTGAAGCACAATCCAAACGGGAGGACCCGGAATTTGATGATTTACCGCCTGCTCGGAAGGGATTGGCTTAAGAGCTCAAGATTCTTCTGCCTATAAGCTTTAAACAGAGAGTTTCGTCAGCGCCTTCAAATATTGAGAGCACTCGGGCATCTACAAAGAGGCGACTCACGACATACTCTTCGGCATACCCAAAACCCCCATGTATTTGCATAGACTCACGCGTCACCCACTCTGCTGCTTTACAGGCATAGGCTTTTACCATCGCTGCTTCTAAAGTTCCTTCACCTCTGGACATCAACTCGCCGACCTTATACGTGTACTGTCTGCATGCATGAATTATTGATGACATCCGCCCTAATTTACTTTGCGTAAGCTCATAATCGAATAAGGTCGCTCCAAAGACATTTCGTTCTTGACTGTAGAGAACAGCTTCATCGTAGGCTCTTTGCATAACCCCGACTGCGCGAGCAGCTGTTTGTAATCTTCCATTCTCAAATCCTGCCATTTGCAGATAAAACCCTTTTCCTTCACCCGACTCTCCCCCGATAAGTGAAGTAGAAGGAACTCTCCAATCCTGAAACGAAATTTCGAAACTATGCATACCTCTATATCCCAAGGTAGATATTGCCCTTCCTTCCAGCTTCCCTCCATGGTCTTGTCGGAAACTAAAACTATGCCCTTCAGCTCTGTCCTTTTCTACGACGAAGATACTCAATCCTCTATGCCCTACCGAAACATCGGGGTTAGTTCTTGCTAAGACCATCAATAAATCAGCTCGCCCAGCAAAGGTGCACCAAGTTTTCACACCATTTATTTCCCAGTCTCCATCAGGAAGCCGTCGTGCATTAGTGCTAATGCCAGCAACATCACTACCAAAATCTGGTTCAGTCACTGCAACAGCTGACATATATTCTCCTGACGCAATTAAAGGCAGAAGACGTTGCTTCTGATCATCGGTTCCACCGTTTTCAATAGCTCTCGCCAATATCTCTGGACGAGTGATAAGAGAACCCCCAATGCTCAGTGACGCTCTTGAAAGCTCCTCTGTTGCAATAACCATACCGTAATTATCAAGGGTGGTACCCGTTGCAGTTCCACCGTAAAGTTCTGGTATTGAGAGGCCAAAGCACCCTAGTTCAGCTAGGCCTGAGATTATGCTTTCGGGAACATCTCGGTCTTCGCGGTGCACACTTTCAGCAAGATGCTCAATGTTTTCTTTGCCAAAGCGGCGAAACGTCTCAGCCACGAGCTGCAATTCTTGGGTCAGATGATTTTGGACTGGTAGGTTCGCCGCTGAAGAATACTGCTTTGGCGATCCATAAGCTGCGACGTACCGATTTAGCAACTGTATGTCCTCAATAGAAATTTCCCATAGAGTTTCGCGACCAAAGCACATATCAGAAAGTGATTTGAATGTGTCTGCACAAAATAATTCAACCAAAAGTTTCTCATTATCTCCTTTCTCGGCAAATTCTGAGAAAGCTTGCGCTATGGAGAGCGCTGAGCGGGCATGTGCTAGCTCATATAGGAATACCTGGTCTTGTTCGGGACTGTCTTTTTTTCGTAAGTAATTCAGGCCTTGATTTACGATGCCTTCGGCACTTTTAAGTGCTATTTCTAGATCAGCATTACCCATTGGTGACCTCCAAAGTAAATGCTATCCATATCCTCATAAAATAATACCGGTGTCTAGATCTTGAATTCTGTTTGGATTCTTCGAGACATCCTCAATGAATGCGGAGTTAGCTTTATCTAATACCCACGTAGTTAGCGTTTCTGTTCGCTGTCGCGCAGGGCTAAAACTTTCTCTTTGGTAGGAACCCGAACCCCTACATACCAAACACCAATAACTCCGACACCACCAACTAAAATTTGAATGAGAGTATTCGTAATTGCAAAAGTAATGCTGAGAGTTACGGCTGTTATCATCATCGCTATTGCTATTACCTTAGATTTTTGAGGCATCCCTAACCCATCCCTGTGGTCTTGCACCAATCGTCCTATCCCCGGCAAATCTAGGATCCAACGTTCAAATTTCGGGCTGGATTTCGCAAAGCAAGCCGCTGCTAGAATCATGAAAACCGTAGTTGGCATCCCAGGAATAATAATCCCGATAAAACCGAGTCCAACAAAAATGAAACCTAGAAGCAAAAGAAATGACTTCACAAAGAAAGATTTTGCTGAACCAAAGGTACTTTTCCTCAGACGGGCCATTATTTAAGAATAGTCTTAGAATCCAGATTGTGTTAGTGCCTAAGATTTATCTCTTGTAAACTCTCCCCATGGGGAAATTACAGAGCATACCTGAATTGATTGATTTATCAGGGAAGCATGGGATCGTAACTGGAGGACTCAAAGGCATAGGTCAAGCGATCACGCGACGTTTGGTTGAATGCGGAGCGAAAGTTTTGATAGCTGACTCTGACCCCTCAATAGATGACTGCTCCGATACAGAGCTTATGGCCTTTCAATATTGCGACGTTACAAACGCGGCTGACCTTGCTTCAGCAATTACATCAGCAGCGAATGATCAAGGGATTGATTTTATTGTTAACAATGCTGGAATTTTTCCCACCACTGGCCCGATAGAGAAAGTAACTGACGAATTTGTGAGCAGGATGCTTGAGGTAAATGTTCGAGCACAATACAGCGCCTCAAGAGAAGCCTCAAAATACCTTCGTGAAGGAGGTTCCATCGTTAATGTCGCTTCAATTGCAGCTCTTAGAGGTGGAGCAAACATAAGTGCATACAGTACATCAAAGGCCGCCGTGATTGGACTTACACAGTCCTTTGCTCAGGAACTTGGACCAAAGGGAATTAGGGTAAATGCGATAGCTCCTGGAATTATCGATACCCCTGGAGTGCAAGATCAACTTGCTCCCCTTAAAGCAGGCGGATTGGACATTGAGAACGCAATCGCATCAAATCCACTTAGATTAGCTGGGCAACCAGACTATATTGCTAGAGCTGCAATATTTTTAGTTTCAGATTTATCTTCATTTATTACCGGACATACTCTAGTCGTTGATGGTGGGTCAACAGCTTAAGGAAACGCTCTCATGGATATTCCAAAAATAAACGATATCAAAAGTAAAATTCACTATGAAGTAAGCCGCACCAAGCCTCCTGAGGGGTTTCCAAAGTTTCATGATATTCCAAAAGGTCGATATACATCACAAGAATTTTATGAACTAGAACAAAAGTATGTCTTTTCTGATTCTTGGGTTGTAGCAGGACGAGAAGACCAGATTCCTAGCGTAGGGGATTTCTTCACTTTCAAAAAACTAGGAGAACCGATGCTCCTCATTAGAGGAAAGGACGGGTTAATAAGGTGTTTCTACAACACATGTCAACACCGAGGCGCACCAGTAGTCAGAGACGAGGCCGGCTCCTCAAAACGGCTACGCTGTCAATACCATTCTTGGAGCTATGACATCACTGACGGCTCATTGGTAGCCGTACCTGATGAGCATGATTTCGTGGATTTAGACAGAACGCAACGGTGTTTGCCAAAAGTTAGTTGCGAAACATTTGAGGGATTTATCTTTGTTAATAAAAACCCCGATGCAGAACCACTTCTCACATCTCTCGGAACAGCTGCAGAAATGCTAAAGCCATTGGATAATCTATCTTTGAAAGAGGTCTACCGTGAAAGCATCGTGATTCCTTGCAACTGGAAGGTAACCGCTGAAGCATTTCTTGAGGTTTACCATTTCAAGCACATCCATTCCAATAAGGAAGGTTGGGCAACTCTTGATAGCCGAAGGGCAGCAATGGGCCTATACCCAGGTGGACACAGTCGAATGATAACTGGTTATTCAGATCAACACGTCAACTTAACTGGAATGCAGGCGTGGGATGACTGGAAACCGCTGGACAACGGAGACTTTAAGACTATGAAATCAACAAGTCAGGAGTACCTTGACATGTTAGATTGCACCAGCACTGCAGTTAGCTATTTCCCTAACACAATCATTCCTCTTGGTTCATTTGGATACCCTGTACTTCTCTTTTGGCCTATAGATATTGAAACCACGCTTCTTGAATGGTGGTATTACGGTCCTGATGATTGGGAAGGAAATGCGATACCTGAGCACTGGCAGAAGAGAGCAAAACAATTTGACCAGATCATGGACGAAGATAAATACAATATGGCGCCTATGTGGGAGTCTTTGAAATCACCTGCTTTATCTGGAGTACCAATCAGTTATCAAGAACGAAGAATCTGGCACCTACACGAGGAAATTGACCGAAAGATCGGCTACCAAAATATTCCTGATGAGTTATTAATGGATCAGGTTTTGGAACCTCACTTAGAAAGGTAGTGCATGTTCAACTTTCAAGATATTTACCACATAGGGATTCGTGTCCCTAATCTTGAGGAAGCTATGGATGAAATGGGTTCATCTCTTGGTATCAGCTGGGCGGAACCAGTGCACACAGAAGCACAATCAGTTTGGACTCCATCTGAAGGGCAACAAAAGCTTCCGCTTAAATTTGTCTACTCATGTGATGGTCCACAGCATCTAGAACTCCTTGAAGGACCAATTAATTCAGTTTGGGACGGGAGTGAAGATTCTGGAGTCCATCATGTTGGTGTTTGGGTAGATAATGTCGCGAGCGAGACCGAACGCTTTCTTGAGGACGGATGGACTTTGCTTGCAGCCTCCACTTCTCCGGAAGAAGGTTACGGTGGATACACCTATGTTGCCCCTCAGAGTGGAACCATCATTGAGTTAGTTTCACGAGCAATGCTTCCAAGATTTGAACAATGGTGGGCAGGTGGCTCCCTAACTAAGTAAAGAGATCAAATAATTCTTCAAAGGCTTTGAATTGCCCTCCATCTGTTGAGGAAGGTACCAAGATTGGGGTTTCTAAACCGGTTTCGTACCACTTTTCTATGCCTTCTCTGACTTCTGAGGCTGAGCCAAAAAGTGATACGTCTTCTAACCATTTATCTGTCATTAAACTTGGAAGGGACGCATAATCTTTCTTTGATAACGCTACTTCTATCCGTTCCATCTCACTTTCGTAGCCAACTGATTTCCAATAGTTTCGATAGTTTGGAAGACCAACATACATGCTTAGCGTCTTGCGATTTACTGACGCTGCCGCTTCCCTATCCGAAGAGATACAGGTTGGAATCATCCCACCGATAAAGAAATCATCCAGAGGTTTTTGATTCTCGTTCATTCGCTGTAAAGACCCTGCGATAGCGCTTCTCGCAGCATTAGCGAATACAATTCCGTCAGATTCTCGGGCACCTAACATCATCATTTTATCTCTCATAGCTGCGATAATAATGGGAGGTAATTCTCCGACCCGTTTCGCCTCTTTATATGAGCGGATGAACTTTTGGGTATCTTCAAGAGGCCTACCTGTTGAAATTGAAAGCCGATCATTCATTGGTCCATGGCTGACCCCGATACCCAAACGAAATCGTCCAGCCGATATCTCATGTATATATGAGGCCGACGCAGCGTAATCTTGAACGTGGCGTGTGTAGATATTTACGATTGAGGTTCCAAACGCAATACTGTCGGTATTTTCTGCAATGCTCTGGCATAGCCCCATTGCATCACCAAAGCTAGGGCAATAAATCCCCGAAAAGCCCCTCTTCTCAATCTCAACTGCTAGGTCAAGCGTAGCTCCCCGCCGAGATGGTACAGCTGAGAGCGAAACTGCTGGAAGTCTATTATTCAATACGCATCCCCGAGATGGCCCTACTAACAACCAGTTGTTGAATTTGCTCTGTCCCTTCAAAAATGTCGTGTATTTTTGCGTCTCGATGCCATCGCTCAACTGGATATTCCCTTGTGTAGCCATAGCCGCCCAATATTTGTATTGCTCGTTCGGTTACCCAAGTAGCGACCCTTCCGGCCTTTAATTTAGCCATAGAACCCTCAGCATTCTCAAATTGCCCATTTTTCCCGAGCCATGCTGCCCGCCAAGCTAACATCCTTGCTGCATCAATTTCCGTTGCCATATCAGCGAGCATAAAAGCAATTCCCTGATTCTGGATTATTGGCCTACCAAATGCATAACGCTCTTTGGCATATTCGAGAGAATATTCATACGCTGCGCGAGCTACACCGATAGCCTGTGCAGCAACTGCCGGCCTTGTGGCCTCAAACGTTTGCATAGCTGCCTGAGCATTACCTCGTTTACCTTCTCTTACTCGCGCAAGTCGCTCATCAAGTTTTTCTTTTCCGCCTAATAAACATCTACCGGGAACCCTAACATTCTCAAGCACAACCTCAGCCGTATGGCTAGCACGGATACCGTGCTTCTTATACTTTTGCCCCTGAGAAAGTCCGGGAGTGTTCGGGGGAACGACGAAACTGGCATGACCCTTAGAACCTAGTTCAGGGTCCACGACTCCGATAACCACATGGATGTCTGCTATCCCACCATTAGTGATCCAAGCCTTGGTCCCATTGAGGACCCACTCATCTGAAGCCTCATCGTATTTTGCAGAAAGTCTGTAACCTCCCACATCTGAACCAGCATCTGGCTCCGAAGCACAAAATGCTCCGATCTTTAGATCTTGGGCGTCACCATAGCATTGCGGGACCCACTCTATTACTTGATCTCTCGAACCTGAAGCAAGAATTCCCGCAGCAGCTAAACCTGAGCCCATAATTGCCATTCCAATTCCTGCATCGCCCCAAAAAAGCTCTTCTATTGCGACCGGCATTGTTAGACCTGTGGGGTCATTAGACATCATTTCTGCCATAAATTCCCATCCATATAGGCCTATCTCAGCCGCCTGTTCAACGATTGGGTAAGGAAATTCTTCTCTCTCATCCCATTCTTCTGCCGCAGGTCTCACTACGTCTTCGGCAAACCCATGCACCCAACTTTGAATACCTATTTGATCGTCGCTTAACTTTAAAGAAAAATCACTCATATTGGTTACCTCTTGAATCTAATCTAAGTCTAGGGGTGCCAAAGCAGAAATAAATAGTGATATGCGTCTCATTGTTTCTAGGAAGTCTACGCGATAATGGAAATTCGCCATTAACATGCCATAAGAATGGCAGATATGACTAACCAAGAGAAACTTCAGAAATCGTACAACCCTCCAGATGTTGAAGAAGCGATTAGTGAACTATGGAACCAAAACGGATCATTCGATGCCCATGTGGGATCAACCAGCGATACGGCTTTCTCTATAGTCATCCCACCACCGAACGTGACTGCTGCTCTCCATCTAGGTCATGCCTTAAATAACACGTTGCAAGATGTTCTCATCAGATACCATCGCATGGCGGGATATTCAACGTTGTGGATGCCAGGAACAGACCATGCCGGAATCGCGACACAGACTGTTGTTGAGAAAAGGCTAATAAATGACGGAACTTCACGTCTTGAAATAGGAAGAGACGCCTTCGTTCAAAGAACCCAAGAATGGAAGAATGAATACGAGAAAATCATCATTGATCAACTAATCGCAATGGGAGCATCATGCGATTTTAATCGGACTCGATTCACGATGGATGATCTCTGCGCAACAGCCGTCAGGCACGCATTTTTCACTCTCTTTAAAGATGGACTGATCTACAGAGGGAAAAGGCTCGTCAATTGGGATCCAGTGACAATGACAGCTTTGGCAGACGACGAAGTGGAAATGGAAGAAATTGAAGGATCAATGTGGTATCTCAAGTATCCATTGGAGGATGACACAGGATATGTGACTGTCGCTACCACTCGACCTGAAACGATGCTAGGAGACACAGCAGTGGCGGTGAACCCAAAAGATCCTCGTGCCTCAGAACTCGTAGGCAAAATGGTTCGTTTACCAATTGTTGGAAGATTGATCCCTATCATTGCTGACGACTACGTAATCATGGCAGATTCTGATAGCAACGATCCAAAAGCGCAATTTGCCTCAGGATTTCTCAAAGTAACACCTGCCCATGATCCCAATGACTGGGAGATAGGTGTAAGGCACAATTTGGATGTTATTAATGTTATGGCTCCTGACGCATCAATATCGGAGAATTACGGATGGGATGATCCGTCGAAAGAAGCTAAACCGTTCATTGGTCTCAGCAGAGATGATGCCCGTACCGCGATCATTGACTGGTTTAGCGAAAATAACCTACTTGCTGACGTGAAACCCTACACTCACTCTGTTGGGCATTCGTATAGAAGCCACGTACCCATAGAACCGTGGCTGAGTTCCCAATGGTATGTTGCCGTCACAGATGATAAGTTACGCGGTTCTGCTTTGCGGGCGCAGGACCCCTCTCAGGCTCCTAATCTCCCTCAGGGTGTTGAAGACCGCAGCAAAGATGAAGATGATGGAGACGGGGAGTTAACTTTTTTCCCTGAACGATATGCCAAAACATATTACTCGTGGCACGAGGGAATTAGAGACTGGTGCATTTCACGACAACTATGGTGGGGACATCAAATACCAGTATGGGTAAGAACAGTCCCAGAAAATAAAACTGAATTCGAAGCATACGAGGATGATTCTGCAGTAGCTGACAGCGAGTGGGTACGAAGAGGTGCTGCTCACAAAATACGACGAACTGAAGAGGGCCTAATAGAAGAATCTATTTGCGTGCCCCCTCAAAGCACCTTACAGCGCTTAGAAAGACCTGAAAGTATTTCAGAATCTGATTTGATTGACCTTCTTGAGAATCAAGGGTTTGAACGTGATCCGGATGTGCTAGATACTTGGTTCTCTTCGGCGCTGTGGCCCTTATCAACGATGGGATGGCCTTGGCCTGAAGACTTCCCTGAAACTGAGGGTTTGCTAGATTTCTATAATCCTACATCTGTGCTTTCAACTGCTCGCGAAATCATTACCTTATGGGTAAGCAGAATGGTCATGTTTAATCGCTACTTCCTCAACGGACGCCTCCCTTTCAAAGACGTTTTCATTCACGCAATGGTTCAAGACGGTCATGGTCAGAAGATGTCAAAAAGCCTAGGTAATGGAGTGGACCCTCGCGACATAATTTTCAGCCATGGAGCAGACGCAATGCGATTTACCTTGGTCCAAATGACAACTGATACTCAAGATGTTCGAATGCCTGTTGAAATGGTATGCCCACACTCAGGTGTATCCTTTGAACCAGAATTCGTCCGGACCCAAGCGGGTCATCTAGTTGCTGCTCCCATTCAAGTATCACCACAAGATGACAGCAAGCAAATGGTCAGCGCTTACGGTGCCGCTTCCGGAGTTGCTGAACCAGATAAACAAACACCGCTGGCGAGGAACACCTCATCTAAATTTGATTTAGGAAGAAATTTCGCTAACAAGCTCTGGAACGCAACCCGATTTGCATTAAACAGAATCGATGAAGGGCTCGTTAAGGACATTGATCTAGCAAATAGGCCGTTCATAGATAAATGGATTTTTGCGCGACTAGATGAAACGGTCCAGAAATTAGAAGAATCAATGGACAAATATCAATTTAATATTTTTGCTGACACGCTTTATGATTTCGTTTGGCACGACGTCTGCGATCGGTATTTGGAAGCTGTGAAGCCATCTATTGATAGTGACCCTGAACAGCAAATGGTTCTAGCTAACCTTCTTAATGCTGTATTAAGAATAATGCATCCGGTTTGCCCGTTTGTAACAGAGGCTCTTTGGCCGCACGTTCGTCAAGCAACAAGCTCTACAGTCGGAGGTGTTGAACTGCCTGATAAAGAAATACTTGCGACTGCTTCATGGCCAAAAATTGAGATAACTCAGAGCCTTTCGGCCTCTCTAATCAATGACTTCAACAGCGCTGACCAACTCGTTTCGCTTATTAGATCTACGAGAGCAGAACAAAAAGTCAAACCAAAACAAACTATTGAACTTTATGCCCCGGATCCGGTACTTGACCTACTCGAAAGGGTAAATGGATATGTTCAGATTCTTGCGGGTATCGGGGAAGTCAAACCACTACTGGAAGCTCCGAGTAATGGTTCTACTGTTATTACTTTTGAAGGAGCAGAAATAAGAATCTCAGGATTAAATAGTGACATTGACTTGAATGCTCAGAAAGTTCGTCTTGAAAAACTGATAGTAGATAAAGAAAAACAAATTAGTGGCTTTAAAGGACGATTGAGCAACGAAGGTTATCTATCGAATGCTAAACCAGAAGTCATTGAGGAAACGCGAAACTTGCTTGCCTTAGCGGAAGCAGATCTTGAGGCTGCACAACGTTCTCTAGCAAACCTGGATTAGCGTCAATTTACTTTTCTTGCTTAACCCATACAGTGCGCTGTGGGAATGGCATCTCGATACCTTCTGCGTCAAAAGCTTCTTTGATACGAATTCTTAGCTCGCGTGCCACAGCCCATTGCTCGGATGGGTCTGTCTTCGCAACCAATCGAAGAGTAATACCATCAATTCCAAGATTCTGAACTCCCGTAACTTTAGGTTGCTCAATAATATCTCCATCAACGAAACTATCATCGTGCCAAAGATCATCGGCGACGTCTTGCATAACCTGCTGAGCTTTTCTCAAATCAGTATCGTAGGCGACGTCTATATCCAGAACAGCCCTTGACCAAACCTGTGACCGATTCCCCACTCGCGCTATTTCGCCATTTGGGATATACCATACGCTCCCGTTTGTATCCCTGAGTATCGTCGTTCTGAGAGTCATCCTTTCTACTGTTCCAGAGGCAAGGCCAACATCGACGGAATCCCCCACTCCGTATTGGTCCTCGACAAGCATGAACATTCCAGATAGAAAGTCTTTGACGATAGATTGAGCGCCAAACCCAACTGCTACTCCGACAATACCAGCACCTGCAATTAGTGGTCCAAGATTTATACCTATCTCACCAAGAGAAATGAGCACAGCAACTGTCCAGATTACTAAGTTAGCAATACTTGAAAGAACGGAAGTTAAAGTTTCAGTTCTTGCTTTCGTTCTTAGATCAGATTGCTCACCCTGAAGGACATTGCTGGCCCGAACTTTGTCTTTAATCTTTTCGATTCCTTTTATTTTTTGTAATTGTGTAAGCGCTCGATTCTCTCTTTCAGCAGTGAGACGCTCACCAAAATGGACGATAGCTCTTTTAACAATTCTTGAGCCTACAAAAGCCACCAGAAGAACGATAAGAATAGTCAATGGTTTATCGACGGCCCAGCCGATTATTGATGAAAGCGTTGCATTTCCTGAAGCATCGTAAACCCATTCACAAATCTGACCTGGGTCATTGCCACATGCATCAATAAGGTCATCACTCACAGATTGTAAAGGAATTTGATCAAAGGACATAGAGAAAGCGTAGAGAGTCCAGTCTTCGTCTTTGGTGATGGTAACGAAAAAAAATCGCGACGAGCTTATATATTCTTCTGTATCTAGAAATATTAAGTTTTATTATGGTATTTTCATAGATTTTATTAGAATAAAGCTAGAAAAGTATATATTTAGGTGATTATGGATAATTTACGCATTGGCCAAGTAGCTAATCTCATTGCAGTGAGCACTGACACAGTAAGAACATGGATAGACGAAGGAAAAATTCCATCCAGCAGAACCAGCGGAGGACACAGAATAATCAAGGGAGCAGATCTCGCTAAATTCTTGACTGACTCTAACAATGACCCCTCCATAACTACGCATTTATCTGCCCGAAATCGATTCCTAGGCCTCGTTACAAAAGTGAAAAAAGATAATGTAATGGCTCAAATCGAGATACAAGCTGGCGGTCAGAGAATAGTGTCTTTAATCTCTTCAGAGGCCGCAGAGGCAATGAAACTAAAACCCGGAGTTATCGCTGCCGCAGTTATCAAGTCAACAAACGTAGTTGTTGAGCTCCCCTGACTCTACTCGAAGGATAATTTCCAGAATGAAACTATTCGCAAGCATATGTCTGGGTGTAGCTGGATTATTCTTTAATCTGTCATGCTCTACATCAGGTGACTCTCTGCGAGTGCTGGCAGCGGCATCACTAACAGAAGCATTTGAGGAAATAGCTGATGAGTTTGAAAGTAGAACAGGTAATAAAGTTACCCTTTCATTTGCCGGAAGCTCATCATTAGCAGTTCAGATAGAGGATGGCGCCCCCGCTGATGTAATTGCACTTGCCGACGAAGAGACATTTGAACGAGTTAAGCAATCTGGTCGCCTTACCCAGCATGATGAAACCATCTTTGCTACAAACTACTTGACCATCATTACACCCATTGGAAATCCAGCATCGATAAAAGAAATTTCCGATCTTGAGGGAAAAAAAGTCGCTCTTTGCCAAGAACAAGTTCCATGCGGTCGTCTCACTAAAGAAATCGTCACATCATTACTCATTGAAATTCAGCCAGCAACGTGGGAACCAAATGTAAGGTCTGTCAGAACAAAAGTAGAATTAGGGGAAGTTGATGCAGGAATCGTGTATGTCACTGATGTGACAAACCAAGTTGTTGCAATTCCAATCATAGAAAGCGAACAGACAAAAACTAGATATCCGATTGCGATAGTCGACGATGCAGAACCTCACGCTGAGGATTTCCTTGATTTCATTTTGTCTTCCACCGGCCAAGGAATCCTAAACCGTCTTGGATTCGGAGAGCCCGAGTGATGAAAACAAAGCACCGACCAACACCCTTTAGTCTTTTGGCAACAGCTGCTTTAGGTTTTGCTTTACTCGCAATCCCATTTGTCGGCTTGGCTCAGCGCACTCCCTGGTCATCTTTCGTCCAAATAGCAACAGAGGAAACCGTTATACGATCTATCAGTCTTTCAATGATCATTGCAACAAGCTCTGCGTGCATTTGTCTTATCTTGGGAATTCCACTCGGTTGGATTTTAGCTAAAGTCGAATTTAGAGGATTGAAAATAGTGAGAGCAGTCGTTCTCTTACCTATGGTGCTCCCTCCGGTCGCCGGAGGAACCGCATTATTGTTTGCATTGGGAAGGAAAGGCTTCATAGGAGAAAAATTAAATAGCTGGTTTGGGATAACCCTTCCTTTCACAACTGCAGGAGCGATAATAGCTGCGACGTTCGTTGCACTACCCTTCTTCGTCTTATCAATTGAGTCATCCGCTACTGAACTAGATTCCAAATTAGAGGAAGCATCTCTTAATTTAGGAGCTAGTCCAATAAGAACCTTTTTCACAGTGACTCTTCCTATGTTACGAAGTTCGATATTAGCTGGCATCGCCCTCTCTTGGGCACGAGCGCTTGGTGAATTCGGTGCAACGATTACATTTGCAGGCGACAACCCCGAGCAAACGCGAACACTGCCGTTGCAACTATTTGTGGCGTTAGAAACCAATCCTGAAAGAGCAATGGTGATCGGCATGCTCATGGTGGTGATCTCGCTGTCTGTTCTTGTCACACTCCGAGGAAATTGGCTGGTTCGACGATGACAGGGATCCATCTATCGGGGAAAACAAAACTCGGAGCAGAAGAATTTGAGTTCTCATTTGAAACAGGGACTCATAAGCGAATAGCAATCATAGGTCCGAACGGATCTGGAAAGACAACATTATTGCGCTTGATTGCTGGCCATGAATGTCTAACATCAGGTTCATTACAAATTGGTAAAGCTATCTACGACGAACCAGTATCGGAATGCTTCGTTCCCCCGCACCTCAGAGATCTTGTCTTGCAACATCAGGGGGGAAGCGTGTTTCCTCACCTAACAGTTGAAGATAACGTTGCTTTCCCCTACCGAGCAAAAGGGTATTCAAAGAGAAATGCTCGATCGCTTGCTCGTGAAACCCTTGAAGATTTTGGCTTATCAAAACTCAAACATAAGTACCCGGAACAGCTGTCTGGAGGACAGACTGCACGCGTGTCCTTAGCTAGATCCCTAACTAGGCGACCAAAACTACTGTTACTTGATGAACCTACATCAGCACTTGACGTTGAATCAGTAAATCAAATCCATCAAATACTTGAGAGGTTAGATACCACACTCTTTGTTGTTTCCCATGACCCTGTTGAAGTCCTAAAATTATCAGATTACATTATCGCTCTTGAACGCAATGAGGTCATTCAGTTTGGCGTCCTAGAATCAATCATTCACCAGCCTACTAGCCCATGGCTCACCAAGTTCTTTGATCTTAACCTGATCTCGGGAGTAGCAACAGGTCTTGAATTTAAATCTGATTGTGGCGAACTTCTTCAATTGCCTCAACATCACTCCGGAAATGTACAAATAAGTTTCCCTAGTTCAGCTGTCTCACTCCACCTTTCACCCCCAACCGGTTCTCCTCGAAACAGGTGGAAGTCTACGATTACTGGTCTTGACAGAAAAGATAATTTAATCAGAATTAAGTTGAGTGGATCGTTCGATTGCTATGCAACAATTACGCTTGCATCATTTCAGGAATTGGAGATCGCCTTAGGGAACACAATCTGGGCCTCTGTAAAAGCTACTGAATTAAACGTGCTTCCAAACACCATCCCTGCTAAAACTTGAGCATGCACTCGTTCTCAACAGCTGACCTCCTTGATGAATATCCCGAGTCAATTGTGCTTATGGAAAATTTTCTTTCCTATGGTGAAGTGTCAACATTCTTTGGTAGGGCAAAGACAATCCATGCTCCGGAGGACAATTCTTTAGTTCGTCAAGCACTCGAAACAGAAGGAAATAATCAAGTTCTTGTAATAGATGGAGGAGCATCCCGAGCCTGCGCTTTAGTCGGAGACCAATTAGCGCTACTGGCAATAGAAAATGGGTGGGCTGGCATCATTGTGAATGGATACATCAGAGACTCGGCAGTTATCGCAGAAATGCACATAGGTATAAAAGCTCTAGGAACAAACCCTAGGAAAAGTATCAAAAAGAATCGCGGGGAAGCCGATATAGAGCTAACTATTGGACAAATTCCAATAAAACCGGGCAATTGGATCTACTCGGACGCTGACGGAGTCATCATCTCGGAACATAACCTTCTTGTCTCTGAATAAAAAAACTAAAAAATATCCAACAACTATTGACACGGGTGTAGTTACACGGCTGTAATTATATTCCAACCTCTTTTTAATGAAGAAAAGCGGTTGGGCAACTGAAGTCTTGAATCCATGAGTAGCGGAAGAGAGTTCAGAGCAAGAACCACATAAAACTGGTTCTCTAGTTGGGGACATTTGAGGAGAAACGATGGCACTATCAGAACCATCCATTGAGAAAGAAAACAACAAACAAACAACAGAAGAAAAACTCGATGGAATTGACGAAGGTAATGTTCAGGTCATAACCGGGCCGACCGAAATTGAGGGATCTGGTTCTGACAACGAGAACGGGGCAAAAGCTAAGTCTGAACAAAGTACGACAATGCGCGTTCGTAAACGAAATGGAGACCTTGAAGAAGTAGATGTCAACAAAATAGTAAACGCCGTTGCACGCTGTGCTGAAGGGCTCATGGGAGTAGACCCTATGCGAGTTGCAACACGAACAATATCAGCACTTGCAGATGGAGCGACTACAAGAGAACTTGATGAGCTGTCAATACGAACAGCTGCTGGATTAATTGTTGAAGAGCCTCGGTACTCAAGACTCGCTGGACGCCTATTAGCGACATATATAGATAAAGAAGTACGAAACCAAAACATTCCATGGTTCACTGAATCAGTCATCAGAGGCCATGAACTTGGTGTAGTAGGTGATGCTGCGTTGGCTTTCGTACTGGACAACGCCTCCACTCTAAACGCAGCAATAAATTCAGGTAGAGATAAGAACTTTGAATTCTTCGGGCTCCGTACAGTCTACGACCGCTACCTCCTTCGACATCCAGAGACTAGAGATGTCATAGAAACGCCACAATATTTCTTTCTTCGAGTTGCTTGCGGGCTTTCCCAAAATGTTGATGAGGCAGTCGCATTCTATGACTTAATGTCCTCTCTAGCCTATCTTCCTTCCAGCCCCACACTTTTCAATTCGGGAACTACTCACCAACAACTCTCAAGTTGCTACCTTTTAGATTCCCCTGAAGACTCACTCGAAGGAATCTACAAGCGATATACAGACATCGCCCAACTCTCAAAATTTGCTGGTGGCATTGGAGTCGCATGGCACCGGATAAGAAGCAAAGGAAGCCTTATTAAAGGCACTAACGGACTCTCAAACGGTATAGTGCCTTGGTTAAAAACCCTGGATAGCTCAGTCGCCGCCGTAAACCAAGGGGGAAGAA
>CAJWRY010000016.1 GCA_913046155.1 uncultured Candidatus Nemicrothrix sp.
TCTGCATACACTTTTCTTTATTCTGATGCTGGCTTCGCTCGTTCTGACATGACACAACAACGCCTGAAGGCAGATGTGTTATACGCACAGCAGAATCGGTTACGTTAACGTGTTGACCACCAGCTCCCGAAGATCGATAAGTATCAATCCTAAGTTCTGTTTCTTCAATATCAATTTGATCAGGTACCTCTTCAAAGAATGGAACCACGTGCATCGAAGCAAAGGAAGTGTGGCGATTCGCCTGCTTATTAAATGGGGAAATCCTAACTAAACGATGTACACCATGTTCGGATTGAAGCATTCCATACGCCCTTCGGCCTGTGACTATAAACTCAGCTGATGATATTCCCGCTTCTGTCCCCTCCGAGACTGCTGTGACCTCGAAGGACAGGCCTTTTTGCTCAGCCCATCGCTGATACATTCTTAGAAGCATTTCAGCCCAGTCTTGTGCTTCTGTGCCTCCTTCACCTGACTGAATATGGCAAACAGCATCTCTTTCATCATGTTCTCCGGTAAATAGTGACCGAAGTTCCAGCTCGGTGAACTCACCCTCAATATCATGTAGCAGCTGATTCGCTTCCGAAAGAATAGCGTTATCGCCTTCTTCGCTGGCAAGATCGATAAGGGTTTCTGCGTCTTCAATCTTGAGATTCAAATTTTGGTAAACAGTTATGTCTTCAGAAATTTCCGCTAACTCTTGGCTTAATTTCTTGGCGCTTTTAGCGTCATCCCAAAAGTCTGGTTGGGCTACCAAATCTTCCAGTTCTATTTTGCGATCTATGATTTCTTCTATTCGCAAGTATATAGATGCTTCTTCTAGCCGATTCCTCGCTTCTCGAAGGTCGGGTAATGATTCAGACATGAATTAAACCTTACCCTAGAGTCTTCCCTGCATTGGCTTAAGGCGAGTTAACGCCCACAGCATTGTTTAAATTTCTTTCCGGATCCACATGGACAGGGATCGTTCCTTCCTGTCTTTTCGAATTCGCTTTTCACTACAGTCTGCTGTTTAGCTGATTTGCTCTCTTCGACAACGGCAGGAGCATTATCGATGAGAGCTCCGGCTGACTTATTAGAACTGATAGCAGCAAGTGCACCGGATGCTATTTCATCTGTTCCCGAGTACTGCACATTTTGAGATTGGTCGAGAGTATCTTTATCATTATCAGTACTTGGATTGTCACCTATCTCAATGTGGCTGACGTACTTTATAAAGTCTTCGCTTACAGAGTCCATCATCGTCTCAAACATTTCAAATCCCTCACGTTGCCATTCTGTCAAAGGGTTTTTTTGCCCCATGGCACGTAAGTGGATTCCTTCTTTCAAATAATCCATAGAGTACAAATGGTCTCTCCATCTTTGGTCGAGAATTCGGAGCATGATTTGCCCCTCCACTTGCCTCATAACATCGGGAGTGAGTTCTTGTTCGCGACTTTCATAGAACTGTACAGCATTTTCCATAGCTTCTTCGTAGAGTGCATTTACATCTTGATGTTTGTCCAGCTCAGATATTTCAATCTTTTGGGGCCATAACCCCTGCAGAGCAGTCACTAAGCCCTCTAGGTCCCAGTCCTCTTTGTGTTCTGTTGGGCAGTATGCATTCAGTGCATCATCAATTACCGCTGCAAAGTAGTTGATCGTATCCTCTCTTAGGTCTTCGCCGCTCAAGATTTCATTTCGGCGCGCGTAGATTACCTTTCTCTGTTCATTCATGACCTCGTCATATTTCAGAACATTTTTTCGGGTTTCGGCGTTTCGTTGCTCAACAGTATTTTGTGCTCTTTCTATGGCTTTCGAAACAAACTTGTCGCCTAAAGGCGCATCATCAGGTAGTGCTTTTTTCATTACGAAATCCATTGCGCCTGTAGCGAAGAGTCTCATGAGCTCATCTTCTAAGGAAAGGTAAAATCTTGACTCTCCAGGATCTCCTTGCCTTCCTGATCGACCTCTTAGCTGGTTATCGATACGGCGACTATCGTGTCGCTCAGTTCCTAAAACGTAAAGACCGCCGACCTCTTTGACTCTTCTTCCTTCATCGGAGCATAGAGACTGGTAATTTTCTAGAAGCTCACTGTATCTGCTGGCGCCCACTTTGTCAGATTGCTCTAATCCCTCTGCACGGAGATCTCTTTCAGCTAGCGCTTCTGGGTTTCCACCAAGAATGATATCGACGCCTCGTCCGGCCATATTTGTTGCTACTGTAACTGAGCCTATACGCCCAGCTTGAGCTACGACATCAGCTTCTTTGGCATGAAGCTTAGCATTCAACACATTGTGGTGAATGCCCCTCTTATCGAGCAGGTCAGATACAAGTTCTGATTTCTCCACCGATATTGTGCCTACAAGAATCGGTTGACCTTTTTCGTTACGCTCAATAATGTCTTCTACCAACGCATTATATTTACCCATTTCCGATCGATAAATATAGTCCACTTGATCCTTCCGAACTATCGGCAGATTTGTAGGGATAGGAACAACGTGCAATCCATATGTATTATAAAATTCTGCTGCTTCAGTTTCAGCGGTTCCTGTCATGCCAGCAAGTTTCTCATAGAGTCGGAAATAGTTTTGAAGAGTAATCGTTGCCAACGTTTGGTTTTCTTCCTTAATTGATGCTCCCTCTTTGGCTTCAACAGCTTGGTGAAGGCCATCGCTCCATCTTCTACCATCGAGCACACGCCCAGTGAACTCATCAACTATCTTCACTTCACCATTTGTGATGATGTATTCCTTATCCTTATGAAAAAGTTCCTTTGCCTTCAAAGCAACTTGAAATTGATGAACTAGATTTGCAGAAACTCCTTCATAGAGGTTTTCAATACCTAGAGCCTTTTCTACTGCTGTCACTCCACTTTCAGTTGGAGCAACTGTCCTCTTCTCTTCATCAACCTCGTAATGTTCATCTCTGTTTAGACGTTGGACTATCTCTGCAAACTGGTAATAAATTTTCGCTGCGTCAGCCAATTTCCCACTGATTATGAGAGGGGTTCGGGCTTCGTCAATGAGAATGCTATCAATTTCGTCAACGATGCAATAGTTATGACCCCGCTGAACCTTATTTTCTAACGACATCGTCATGTTGTCTCTAAGATAGTCAAATCCCAATTCGTTATTGGTTCCATATGTTATATCTGCATCGTATTGCCGTCTTTTATGTTGAGTATCCCTACTTCCTGGGACGACTAGCCCAACCTCTAGTCCAAGCCACTTATAAATCTGCCCCATCCATTCGGCATCGCGTGTCGCTAGATAATCATTTACGGTTACAACGTGGACCCCTTTACCCGATAGAGCATTGAGATATATTGGCAACGTTGAGGTCAAAGTCTTGCCTTCACCTGTTTTCATTTCGGCAACCCATCCGAAATGCAATGCGGCCCCGCCAATTAATTGAACGTCATAATGTCTTTGTCCTAACACTCGCTTAGACGCTTCCCTTACGACTGCAAAGGCTTCAATAATCAGAGAATTTACACCTTCACCCTGCGATACACGAGATTTGAAATCTGAGGTTTTAGCTCGTAAATCTTCGTCAGAAAGTTTTTGGAAATCATGCTCTAGCTCATTGATGTCAGGAACTAGGTCCTGTAGAAGCTTAAGTTTTTTTCCCTCACCAGATCGGAGAATTTTTTTGATTGGGTTTTTACTCAACGACTTCAAGCTCCATATTCAGCACACGTTTACACTAATTATGCTATCAGGGATGTCTAATACCGGTAGTGTGTCGGCTTGAATGGGCCATCTACGTTTACATCAATGTAATCGGCTTGGTCTTCTGTCAACTCCGTAAGCCGCACACCGAGCGAGTCTAGATGTAGCCTTGCTACCTTCTCATCGAGTACTTTGGGAAGGGTCATCACTTCGTTTGCATAGTCTTCAGCATGTTCATGTAAATCAATTTGTGCCATTACTTGATTTGTGAAACTGCAACTCATTACGAAACTTGGATGGCCGGTCGCATTTCCAAGATTTAACAATCTTCCTTCCGAAAGGATGATAACTGAGTGCCCATCAGGAAAAACATACTCATCAACTTGTGGTTTGATATTCACTCTCTGAACATCTGACATTTGTTGCAATCCCGCCATGTCTATCTCGTTATCAAAATGTCCAATATTCCCTACTATGGCTTGATGTTTCATTCGTGCCATGTGTTGTGCTGTGATTATGTCTTTGTTACCTGTAGCCGTTATGAAGATATCCGCAGTTTCCATAACATCTTCTAGGCGGACCACTTGATAGCCCTCCATTGCAGCTTGCAATGCACATATTGGGTCAACTTCGGTAACCACCACTCGTGCACCTTGCCCTGCGAGAGATGCGGCGCACCCTTTACCGACATCACCGTAGCCTAACACGCAAGCAACTTTTCCTCCGAGCATCACATCGGTCGCTCGATTTATTCCATCAATCAGTGAATGACGGCATCCGTACAAATTATCAAACTTCGACTTAGTGACTGAGTCATTGACATTAATTGCCGGGAACAGCAAAGATGATTCGCTTTGCATTTGGTATAGGCGGTGCACACCTGTCGTAGTTTCTTCTGAAACTCCCTTCACCGATGAGGCTACTTGCTCCCAATCTATGCTCCCGTTCTCTGCAATATTTTTCATGCGGTCGAGAAAAACTTTCCACTCCTCCGAATCCGTTTCCTTGGGCTCTGGGATCAAACCAGCGTTTTGGTATTCAAGCCCTTTATGGACCATCAACGTTGCGTCCCCTCCATCATCAAGTATCAAGTTAGGCCCTTGACCATCTGGCCAGCAGAAAAGTTGCTCCGTTGCCCACCAGTACTCCTCTAAAGTTTCCCCTTTCCATGCAAATACTGGAACTCCCGAAGGCTTTTCACTTGTTCCAAAGGGGCCAGTTACAACCGCCGCAGCAGCATGATCTTGTGTAGAGAAAATATTACAAGAGACCCATCGAACATCTGCACCTAACTCTACAAGGGTTTCAATCAAGACCGCCGTCTGAACCGTCATATGAAGAGAGCCAGCGATTCTAGCTCCTTGCAATGGTTTATCATCAGACAATTCAGCGCGAAGAGCCATAAGGCCTGGCATCTCATTCTCGGCAAGACGTATTTCCTTCCTCCCGAAATCTGCTAGCGATATGTCTGCTACTTTAAAATCGTTGTCTATCACGGCCAAGCCTTTCAAATTTGTATACATCAGCTGAGATCATCTGATTCTCTTGCAGCCTGTTATATTCTATTGCGCTACTAAGCGTTTCAGCGTACAGATATTAACTGAATTTTAAGCTCAGAGATTTGTATACCGCTCGTGAATTTCATCAGAGACTTTTCTAGATTCAGACACCAGCAATACGGGAATTCCATTCCGTATGTCGTAGGCTTTGTGCAATCTTGGATTGTAAAGCACTTCATCCTCTGCAATATAAATAAGGTTTTCCTTATCCTCTGGACAAGCCAAAATTGCTAGTAATTCCGGATCTAAGCTCATTACCTAATTTTAACGGATCGTTTAATGATTCCCATCACTTTCTTCGAAAGCAACAATGATGTTTTCTATAACGTTGAGCATTTCGTCACATTTGCTTTTACTTTTCGCTTCTAGATTGAGTCGGATGAGCGGTTCTGTGTTCGAAGGACGAAGATTAAACCACCAGTTCTCGGATTTGACTGTGAGCCCGTCAAGATGATCGGTTTCTTCATTTCTGAACTTTTGCTCAACCACCTTTAGTAACTCCTCTTGGTTCCGAACCCTATAGTTCATTTCGCCCGTGGAACTGTAGACGTCATATATTTCACGAAGTTCGGAGAGCTTGACACCTTTCATCGCCATGCATTCCAGCACAATCAGGGCTGCAATAATACCGGAATCAGCGCGAAAGTTTCTCTTGAAGTAGTAGTGACCTGAATGCTCTCCTGCAAATTCCGCGCCTGTTTCAGCCATCAACTTCTTTATATGTGAATGACCCACTCGGCTTCGGACCGCCTTACCACCTTCGGCAAAAATAGTTTCTTCGACGACTTGAGAACATATCAGGTTATGGATAATGGTCGCATCTGATTGTTGGTCAAGGATACTTTTTGCGACAATAGCGGTAGTGATTGAACCGGAGAGTGGCATCCCTGTCTCATCAATGAGGAATACTCTGTCCGCATCACCGTCAAATGCGAGCCCGATGTCGGCTGAAGAATCAACTACACTTTTAATTAGATCTTTCAAGTTTTCCTGGTTCAAAGGGTCTGCTGGATGGTTAGGGAAGCTTCCATCAAGTTCTTCATAAAGAATATTGACTTCTGATGGGATCTGTTTGAATACAGAAGGGACTATTAAACCACCCATTCCGTTTGCTGTATCGACAACTATTTTTTTACGAGCTATTACTTCTGGTTTGACAAAGCTGAGGATATGGTCGGTGAACCCTTCTAGAAGATCAACGTGAGTGACCGCACCGTTTGATTCATCTGGAATTTGAATCACTGTACTGGAAAGATTTTTGATGCGCTCTAATCCCGACCCTTCACCGATAGGTGCCGCATAGGCTCTACATAACTTGATTCCGTTATATTCTGCAGGGTTATGTGAGGCAGTAAAAATTGCCCCTGGTGCCCCAAGTGAACCCGAGGCGTAATAGAGCATATCCGTCGAACTTAAACCTAGATGGATGACATCTAGACCAACAGAAAGTATTCCCTTGATGAACTGATCCGAAAGGCTTTCCGAAGACAGCCTCATGTCAACTCCAACTATTATCTTAGTAGTCTGTGGGTCTTCTTCTAATAGAAACTTTGCAAACGCGCATCCGACATTTATGCAAACTTCTTCATCTATCTCTTGAGGGTACAGTCCCCTTATGTCATAAGATTTGAAGATTGCATTTATGTCACCCATGTATTAAAGCTAGCGACAAGAGATACTGAGCACACAGAAGAAGTAAAATCATTTAGCACCTAATCAAGTACGAGTAGCGAAAAAAGGGTCGTAGCGTTGAACCCGACATGTGCCCATATTGCAGGAGCCAACCTTCCTGACCTTTCATAAATAAGAGCGAAGATCATACCAACTACGAATAGGGCAGGGAAAAGAAGCAACTGAAAGTGAATAGCTGAAAAGATTGCTGAGGAAATTACTACCGAAGTCCAGACGATTAGTTTTTGGTTCCTAGCAGAGTCTCCTCTCTTTCTGATAGAGCCATAGAGAAGACCACGAAAAAAAAGTTCCTCCGCAAACGGGGCTAGTAAACCAACTGTAAGAATGATCGCTATTACCCCGATAGGTGATGTAGCTTTATCGCTCAACTCACGTGCCGGCTCACTTATCCGGTTAGCGTCTATATCAAAGATCCATATGAATGGGTAAGTCACAACAGGCACAACAAGATATTGAGCCGCAATGCCGTAACACAACCCTTTGCCGACATCGCTCTTTTTTGACTGAAGTAGAAAATCCTTCTGCAAGCTAATCCCAAATGAACCTGCAGAAATCACGACAGCTAATATCAAAACAATTTGCTGGGAGAGGCCAACCAAAGAAACTCCCCACATCGGAAGGTCATCCCATTTTCCGTAATTTGTAAGCTCCAAAATAAGGCTGAGCGTTACTATTGATGCTACTAAACTTAGGCCATATCCAACTATGACTTGACCAAATCCCCACTTTCGCCAATCGTCCTCAAGCCGGCCGGGTTGCGGAAAACGATATTGTTCTCTTGGGAAGATATTTTCAGAACCGACTACGTCAGACACATTGAAATCCTAACCAAAACGTTAGAGCATCACATTACATGTGACAAGAAACTCTTAACATCTCACCTTTGACTGATTTAATGGACTCTAATTCCACTACGATATATCTATGAGTGAAAGCCTTCCACCAGCACCCAAGGACTCCCCACGGGACGACGATGAAACAAAGCCGGTTAACCCTTGGAGAAAAAGGGTTTCATACCTTTTAGCTCTAGGGCTTTTGGCCCTCTTCTTCCTGCCAAATATTCTTAATAGTGATGATGCTACGGATTTGCCCTACCAGGAATTCCGTACACAAGTCTCCACAGGGCAAGTGGAGATTGCACAATTCAATAACAACACTGGGAAGATCACCTTTCAGTCCATATCAGGGGACAAATTCAAAACTTCTGGCCCACTTGAGCTTTCAAGCGATGACGAAAGACTGTTCCTAGAGAATATTGAGGATTTTAAGTTCTTTACTCCCGGCTCAAATATCTGGACAGGATTCATAATTCCTGTTCTCGGACCACTTGCGCTGATACTCCTGTTTTTCTATTGGCTAAATAGAAGGGCTCAAGGGCAAATGGGAAATATTATGTCCATAGGGCGCTCAAAGGCGAAAGCTTATACAACGGAGAGACCCTCAACAACTTTTGAAGATGTTGCTGGTTATCAAGGAGTCAAGCAAGAGATACAGGAAGTAGTTGACTTCCTTCAAGACTCTGAAAAATTCGCTGAAATAGGGGCGCGCATACCAAAAGGCGTTCTTCTAGTTGGTCCTCCAGGTACAGGCAAAACTCTAATTGCAAGAGCTGTGGCAGGCGAGGCGGGCGTGCCCTTCTTATCTGTCACCGGAAGCGATTTCATGGAAATGTTTGTCGGCGTTGGAGCTAGCAGGGTAAGGGATCTCTTCCAAAGTGCTCGCAAAATGGGAAGCGCTATCATCTTTATTGATGAAATTGACTCCATCGGGCGCAAAAGAGGCGCTGGACTTGGAGGCGGGCATGACGAGCGCGAGCAGACTCTGAACCAAATGCTGGCAGAGATGGACGGCTTTGAGGCGACCGAAGGCATCGTCATGATGGCCGCAACTAACAGACCAGATATCTTGGACCCTGCATTACTGAGACCAGGAAGATTCGATAGACAAGTGATCGTTTCTCTTCCTGAATTGGATGATCGAGAGCAAATATTAGAAGTCCATGCCAAGGCTAAAAAAATGAACGATGATGTTGATTTGAGCCTGCTGGCTCGTGGAACACCGGGAATGAGCGGTGCGGATTTGTCTAATTTAATCAACGAAGCTGCTCTAATCGCTGTTCGAGAAGGTGACAAAAAAGTTCATAACACCCATCTAGAACAAGCAAGAGATCGGGTTCTGATGGGGCAAACAAGGGAAGCGACAGTTCTAAACAGTCACGAGCGAGAGCGAGTTGCCTACCATGAGAGTGGGCATGCTTTAGCTGCAGCGTTGATGCCGAATGCAGACCCACTTCATAAAGTCTCAATAATCCCTCGAGGCATGGCCTTGGGAGTCACTATGACTTTACCTGAAGAAGATAGGTACCTACTTCAGAAGAGCTACGTGAAGGATGAATTAGTCAAGATGCTCGGCGGTCGTGTCGCTGAGGACATCATCTTTGGTGAGGTATCAAGTGGAGCTGCTGACGATTTAGCCCGGGCAACCGATATGGCACGAAAAATGGTTCGTGAGTGGGGAATGAGTGAACGAGTTGGTCCTATGGCTTGGAGATCACAAGAGCAAGTATTCCTCGGGGAAGATATGGGCCGTGGAAGAGACTATTCCGATGATATGGCTAACCTTATTGACGAAGAAATTGAGTCAATCCTCAGAGAAGCTGAAAAGCGATGTCAGACTCTACTTATTGAGAATCGTGAAGGATTGGATGCTATTGCCCAATCCCTACTCGTTAAGGAAACCTTAGATAGCAACGAAGTCCATGAACTTTTGGGAATTTCAAAAGCGCCTCAAGAAGGCCTTGAAGATCTCACATCTGCCGAACCAAATGGCGATGTGCCCGCTCTACAGAAATTCAGCAAACCTGAAAACCTCTAGTTGAATAGAGAATGATACTTACTATCATCCTCATACTAGTAATTGGGGTAACTGCGTTTGGCGTTTCATCGTTAGCTAATCAGAGAATGCCAGATAGTCCCTCTGTACCTAAATCGATACTTCCTTACCAGTTGGATCGGTCAGACTTCAATAACCCCAGCATTGACTGGATTTTCGTCTTATTTACTTCCGACACCTGTGACGCTTGCGATTTAGTTTTGAGTGAGGTTTCTAAGATATCTTTACCAAATGTTGTGGTTCAAAATATTAACTACGCTACGAATAAGTCACTGCACGTTAGGTACGAAATTGATGCAGTTCCAATTTTGCTCTTGGCCGACCAACAAGGGATTGTTCAATGGTCTTTTGCTGGTGTTCCGCCATCCATCGCAATATCTGAAGCGTTAGTGAATCTGGGTATCGTACCACCCGAGAGCGGGCAAAGCGTCGTGATCAACTAGTCAAATTCTGGCGGCGTAATATACAAACTTGAAACGCTCGCTGTAGCCGGCGAGACGTTTCCCCAATCGCCGGATTTATTAGTTCCTATGTATCTTTCAATACTAACTGGCTCGGTGGATACTATCCTTAAAACAGAATTTTGCGGTACGCCTAATTGTTGCAGGTCAATAATCTTCCTTGATTTTGCCGAGACCTCTATTATTTGCGATGAGAAGATATCACCATTTGAGATAGCCTCTATTTGAAGTAAAGTTAGGCGATCAGAAGCTGGATTAGCTATCGCTACTTTCCCTGAAGGCTCCTGCAGAATTAAGTAGTGCTCCTCACCTGAAACACTGACTCCTGGATTATAACCAGAGTTTAAATTTCCTTCGGAGGAAGCTATTAACACCCTCTCGGAGGCGATAGGCACACCGTTGGTACTGCGAACGACAACCCAGAAAGGGATACCTTTCGCAATTCGAGTTGATGCATCTATCAGAGATGGGTCACCTTCTTTTTGATCTAACACAAAATTAACTACTCTTGAGCTGGCAGCTGGCACAGATACGGATATCGGTTCAACATAACCGACATTAGATACGTCAGGAATAATTTCAACATCCACATCAGCTACTTCTGTCTCTGATGGGTTGAATATAGTAAGTGAAACTAGGGCCTCTGACTCCATGCCCCCTGGGAACACCCAAAGATCATTTAAGCTAGGCGACCCAACTTCGACATCTAAGCCATTTGGGACTATTTCGTCGCCGAACATGACAAGGCGTTCTGCAACAATTCGTCCTGTTCGAGCAATTATTTGAGTGCTGATAGTTTCGGCTAAAGTAACCACCGAGGTTACATCGATAGGCAGTAACGATTGAGGAGGCACTACTAATCCGTTATAAGAATCTGGCCTGCGAGTACGACCGTCTGCCGCAAACGTAATATCTAACACCGCACTGTCAGGATATGGGTTAAAGAGAAAGATCATTTCGCGCGTTCCTACCCTCGTTGTCCCAGCAGCGAAATTCCATTCAGGAGATGTAGTTGACGCACACGCTGATTGTGCGAAACCCAAGGGACCGGTCAGTCGGTGCTCAACTACTAGGTTCCCCAAATTCGATTGAATCAAGGCCGAAGCGTACTCACCTGAAACACCTTCAATTTCTGACAATTTGACTGAAGTCACAGCTCTTGGAGGAACAGGGACCTCCTTCTGCACCACAGGAAGTTGGAGCACTTCTAACAAACTGCCTTCTGATTCACCATTTAAATCTTGCTGATTCGGAGCAAGGACAGAAACTACAGAAATAAGAACAGAGGATTTTGCATCAGAAGGATTACCGATCAGAACTTCGTGATTTGCTAAACCAGCACCTCCGACACTTCCGGCCACGCAGTACCAGGTTGAAGAGAGATTCTTGATATCTCCTACTAGAGACGGCTGATTTTTCTGAAGCACTGAACTTGAAGCAACCTCATTATCAGGCTGAATGATCAACGAAGCACTTATCAGTAACGCGAGTATTAATATTGCTGGCCAGCGCGTAACTTTCATCTTCCATCTACTTTCACATCAGACAAAGCTCGAGTCAGCGCTACTATTGCTAAAAACCAGAGAATAATTTGGAGAGCAACCGTAGCCTTTTGAGTGCTGCTGGTGCTATACCTCAGGTCTATTGTTCCATTACTACTCGGAGAGAACCCGGTTGCCCAATCCAGAGCGATTTCTGGTTCAATAGCGACACTATCAACCTCAAGTTTCCATTGCTTCGAGAAAGGGAAAGACACATATACCTCTTGATCGGTCGCAATAACCCCTTGATAATGCCTCCTGTCAACGCTAACCGGTTGCAAGCCCTCAATAAACGGGCTCTCCGAAGCCGAAGCATAGTTTGATACTCCCCGCATTACAGTACTTCCCTCAGCCGCTATCGCTCCGAAACCCACCGAGGACAAATTCTCGTAGCGAGTAATACCGGGAGCAATGTTTATCTTTAACAGATCTAATTGGCGTGATAGGGAAAGTTTAAATCGCTCCTCTATCTGAAAGCTTGGGCTAGTTGACGGAAGTGGCACCAAGCGTTCGAGAAGAATGATATCCGTTATTCCAAATTGCGCTAATAAAATTCCTAGATTTGATGTTCCATTATCCCTTGCGAGTTCCAAGGACTCTTTCAATAGGTCATTAACATTAGTCTTGGGCGGTTGCCAACGGTTTTCAAAAGAAGACGTCAAACCAGTCGTCACAATGATTGATAGCTCATCCGTGAATTTCTCGCCAGGCTCAGGCAGAAGGTCACTGTCACTAATCCATAACACTTTACTATTAGCGTCCTCCTCGTATACAAGGACATCATTTAGTTCATCGTCCGGCATTCCCCAATCCCCAGAAAACGTCAAACTAAGAAATGGTAAAATTATCATAGCCATTGCCACTATTGCTGTTACGGGAACCATTTGCCTCCAACCAAACTTAAATGTCTGAAGGTCACGTTGAAGCGCTCCAGCGCCCATTGCGCCGGCAATAGCAAGACCCAGTGATCCAGGAATCAGCAGGATCTCTGCCTGCGGAAGGGGAAATGAAAGGTATTTCATCGTCTCGATCCATACCAATCCAACTCCAGCCAAATAAAAGGCCCATCCGCGCACTGCCCATCCCCATCTCTCTCCTCTAGCAATCAGAAGTGGGACGGCAGCAACAGCAGGAAATCCCCATCCCAAAATTGAATTTCCAGCTAGATCAGGACTCAAAGTCAATGCTTTCGCGACGCTAATCGCTTCCGAATTTGAAGTCCGATTACCTAAGATAGTTTCCAAAGACGGGTTATAAATAAACCCATCAAGCAACCATGGAAGATTCAGTGCCAAAGCAATAAAGCAACTAAGAGAAATTATCATTGCAAAGCGACCAACCTTGACAGCTGTTCCGGCAATCAGCGAGCCCATAAGAACTAAAATCGCGACAGCAATAAACCACAAGACCGATACCGGAGAAAGAGAAACAATAACACCTACCAGAACGCCTAAGGTTAGGGCCTCTCTAAAAAAGTCCGAACCGATAGCGTTGGAACCGATTTTCCCGCCAGATTCCCCAAAAGGAGAGGATTCACCTGCTCGACCAATCATTATGAGGGCCCAAGGCAAAGAGCCATAGAGGATGAGCGCATCCCAGTTCCCTACACTTAGCGCATAATAGGAAACGGGACTCACTAGGTATATCAAAGCTCCAGAAACTTTAATGTACGGCGAACCAAATGGTTTCAGGAAAAACCAGATACCCAATACTCCTATTGGGATCATCCCCAGAGTAAGCACAGTTCTGAGTAAACCCATAAAGCCTAAAAATATGATTCCTAGAAAACCAATAATGCTAACAGCATTTGGCATTGCCCCCTCGTATCCGAGTCCGCTTGCCCAATAACCTGATGCCCAGAGTTCAAAAATCTCCTTTGGTCCGCTATCAAATGGAACGAGCTCACCAACTGCAGGAACTTTCCGAGTTAGTAGGTGCCTACTCCCAAAGAGAAACAAGGCAATAGCGAGAAGAGAAAAAGCTACAGAAACCTTGGATGGGCCGTTTCGAAGCTCATTGATCCAGGTATACAGCCGACCATTTGATCCTCGTTTGGCGTCAGGGTCAATGTCCAAAGATGGAAAAGCTCTCTGGGTGTGTGATGGATTTATCTTTAGCGCTGTAACTTCTGAATCCTTTACTCGCCTCAATTCACTAATTCTTTTTCGCTTTTGGATCAAGGATTTTGTGTTCAGAAGGTTCCAAATAAAAGAATCGGCAAGTATAAGCAGATTAGAAAGACGACCTCGAAGCAAGCCCAATATTCCCTTTACTGTTGAAATCAGAAGGTTTAAAAGAAGCATAGGTAGCACTTTCACTTTCCCATAGTTACTGAGGATCGATCTAAGCCGATGACGCTCCATCAACCTGCTTCTCTTCGGATTCGTTTGGTACTCGCCACTTTCATCTCTATGTCGTGCTACTGCTCCGGGTACTATCATGATCGTTCCACCGGCGATTTGAGCCCTCCAGCAGAAATCAAGATCTTCACCGAACATCCCCATTGCCTCATCAAAGCCACCAAGGGCTTTAAAGAGATCTGACCTAACTAGAAAGGCTGTATTTGATACAGCGAATACTTGCTCAACAGAATCAAATTGTTCTTGATCTATTTCCCCTGCCTCTACCCTCTGAACTGTTACTGCGAATCTGTTCATACCCTTTCCAACATCTAGTAGCTCATTTGGGCGTTCCCAATTCACTACTTTAGGTCCCACCACCGCAGCATTTGAGCGGTAAGACTCTTCAACCATGAGGCGCAAAGCATCAGGAGCTAAAGCGACGTCATGGTGGCAAAATAAATAGAATGCAGGCTCATCGGAACTATTTAATACTTGATTAAAATTGGCTCCAAGACCGGCCTCGGGGTCTACTTCGAGTATGTCTGCATCAGGAAAGTATTGGCTTACTATAGGCTCTACCCATTCCGTTTGTCCTGTAGCAAGAACAATAAGCTGTTTATCCGAATAATTTAGGTTTGCGAAAGAAGCTACTGATTCCTGAAACCAGTCATTCTCTTTATGCGCTACTACAGCAATTCGGACAGGAGGCAATGAAAAGACTTCATCAGCAAACTCACTTTCATCACTTTTAGTCAAATCTTCCACTGAGGCGAAGAATAATCCCGAATTCCCCAATTCTCATGTACCCCAACGAGTATCTGCAAGATAAATAACTAACCTTTAATAACTCTTCGTTAGTGACCCCTTCTTCTCAACAGTACAATTAGTCAGTAATTAGCGAGGGAAATGATGAAAGCTTTAATAACGGGATCTGCGGGATTTGTTGGTCAACATTTAGTCGAACATCTTTCCAATGAAGGTGATGAGGTTTTCTGCTCTGACCTATCTCTAGGGGGACCAGATTTGCTTGACCCTGTTGGAGTAACCGGTCTAATATCAAAAATTCAACCTGACTACGTTTACCACCTTGCTGGACAAGCAGATGTCAAGGCCTCCTGGGAAGATCCACTCATGACTTTCCGGGTTAATGCTGAAGGCACCCTGAACGTTCTCCAGGCATGCCAACTATCCAACGTTAAAAGAGTACTTTGTGTATCTAGCGCAGAGGTTTACGGTTCGGTTCAGGAATCTGAGCTACCGATAACTGAAAAGCACATAATCAATCCATCAAACCCTTACGCCGCAAGTAAATCTGCCGCAGAGATTCTATGCAAGCAAATGAATTCGCAGGATTTACAAATTATGTGTGCAAGGTCATTTAACCATTTCGGCCCTGGGCAAAAGGAAAATTTTGTAGCTGCTGCATTAACTAAACGCATGTTATTAGCTCAGCGCCTTGACCAGTCGGAGATTACAGTTGGGAATCTCGAAACAATTCGAGACTTCACGGATGTTCGAGATGTTGTACGAGCGTACAGGTTAATTCTTACTAAGGGGGACGGGGGCAATGTGTATAACGTATGTTCGGGAATTGGGAGAAAGATTTCAGAATTAGCGACTACGCTTTTGAATAAAATAGATTCTGAACTTGAGCTCAAATTAGACCCCAAACTTCATAGACCATCAGATACTCCTGTACTGATTGGAGATTACTCGAAGCTACACAAGCAAACTGGCTGGGAACCCCATATAGAATTTGACCAGACTATTGAAGACACCATTGAGTCCACAAGGGCTCTAATGACTCAGGAAAGATAAGGAGATCTTTTGCCTAAAGCACTAATTACAGGGATAACTGGTCAGGATGGATCTTACCTAGCTGAAGCGCTTCTTCAGAAGGGTTACGATGTGGTAGGAATGGTCAGAAGAAGTAGCACAGTAAATTATGAAAGAATTGCTCACATACAGGGGTCAATAGAATTCGCAAATGGTGATTTACTTGATCAGGTTTCACTTATTGACGCTATAAAAATTCACGAACCAGATGAGATCTACAATCTCGCTGCGCAATCTTTTGTACAGACTTCATTTGGACAACCAGTGCTTACGGGAGAAACAACAGCTTTAAGTGTTACTCGAATGCTTGATGCGATTCGTATCGTAGACCCCAAGATTCGATTTTATCAAGCGAGTTCTAGTGAGATGTTTGGCAAAGTAGCAGAAGTGCCTCAAACAGAATCCACTCCGTTCTACCCACGTAGCCCCTACGGCGTTGCGAAAGTATATGGCCATTGGATAACTGTCAATTACCGCGAAAGCTATAATCTCCATGCTTCTAGCGGCATACTTTTTAATCATGAAAGTCCAAGACGTGGCCTAGAGTTTGTTACTCGGAAAATAAGCTACGGTGCTGCATCGATTAAGTTGGGCCTAGAAGAAAAGCTCTCCTTGGGTAATCTTGACGCAAAAAGGGACTGGGGGTTTGCCGGCGACTATGTCGAAGCGATGTGGATGATGCTTCAGCAAGAAGAGCCAGATGACTATGTTATTTGTTCAGGGATGACACATAGCGTTCGGGAATTTTGCGACCTTGCCTTCAACCACCTAGGGCTCAATTACCAGGACCATGTCGTAGTAGATGAACAATTTTTTAGACCAGCAGAGGTTGATCTTCTTGTTGGAGATTATGGCAAGGCGAAAAAGGTGCTTGCTTGGGAACCCAGCACGTCGTTCAAAGACCTTGTGACCATGATGGTTGAAGCTGACCTAGCCCTACTTGAAGGACGCCTCAAAGGTTTAGCGTGACAAAGTTGTCTAATAAAAAAATAGTTGTTCTTAGTGGCGGCGTTGGGGCAGCCAAATTACTTAGAGGCCTTGTTACGGTAGTCCTCCCTGAGTCTGTAACAGCTATTGTCAATACTGGAGATGACTTATCGTTGCACGGTCTTCATATAAGCCCAGATCTTGACACCATAATCTATACTCTCGGAAATGAAATTAATCCAGATACAGGATGGGGCTTAAGGGACGAAGGTTGGCGAGCCATGGATATGGTGACCATGTATGGAGGAATTGATTGGTTTCGGCTTGGCGATAGGGATCTTGGAACGCATTTATTCCGAACTCAAAAGCTTTTCGAAGGGGCTACCCTTTCAGAGGTCACTCGTGAAATAGCAACCAAATGGAGAGTTGGAGTCAACATCATTCCAATGAGTGACGATCCAGTCAGAACAATCGTTACGACCGTTGACGGTGAGGAACTGAATTTTCAAGATTATTTTGTCCGACTATCACATAATGTGGAAATCGCTAGCATAAAATTCCGAGGTCACGAGATAAGTCAACCAGCTCCTGAAGTAATTTCTGAAATCCTTAAAGCAGATATTATTCTTATCGCTCCTTCTAACCCTTTAGTAAGTATCGCACCGATACTTTCAGTTCCAGGAATTAGAGATGCCCTTCGTAAGCGACGAGAAAATGTTATTGCAATATCTGGAATTGTTAATGGCAAAGCATTAAAGGGTCCTGCCGATCGACTCCTAAACGAGCTGGGCTATGAAGCATCTGCAACAGCTGACCAGAGGGCTCGGGGTCGCAATCGCGACCGTCACCCTAGCTGGATGTGCCCCAGCGACCCCTGATAATGGTCGATCGAACAGGTTCGAGGGCCTATCTGATGGATGGAATCGTATTCCTGGAGGAGCCGAGAGTAGCTGCGCGTATGGGACTGAGTATTCCTTCTGGTTTAAGCCGTCAGAGACAGAGAAGGTTGCAATCTACTTCCAGGGCGGTGGTGCATGTTGGATGGGTGAGATATGCGCCCTCGACCGGTCACCGACCTATGATCCGTTCGTAGACGAATCAGATATTCCGCCGTCAACGGGAATCCTCGACTTCAAATCCGCAGAGAATCCGATCAAAGACTGGAGTGTCCTCTTCGTTCCCTACTGCACTGCCGACGTGCACGTGGGCAACTCAAAGCAAGAATACAAAGTCGCTGCAAACGATTCCCTGCCCGCAGGGACCGTAGAGATCAGACATTGGGGCAGTCGTAATACTAACGCCGCCCTGGAGTGGCTTTACGAACGTATAAATGATCCCGCCAAGATTCTAGTAACTGGAGTTAGCGCTGGCTCAATTGGATCAGCGGTCTACGCTCACGAGATCGCTGAACGCTTTCCCAAAGCAGACGTAGTGCAACTTGGTGATGCATCAGGTGGGTACCGTGTGCCATCTGTGGTTCCATCGTTGCTTTCAGCTTGGGGCGCTGTGGAGACATTGGAACGCTCGACGCGACAAACACCGGATA
>CAJWRY010000017.1 GCA_913046155.1 uncultured Candidatus Nemicrothrix sp.
CTAGGACGCCACCCTCTCAAGGTGGTAGCACGGGTTCAAATCCCGTACGGGGTACTCATTCGCTTAAAGTACTTGCTCGTCGAAAACCAATAACGCGACCGATAGATGCACCTAGGGTTTCTCGAGCCAATTGCCCAAAGGAACTATTTAGTTGAGTTGGGGAGAATGAGGGATCGAGTCCCACTTCACGAGCTATTTCCTTCGCTCGCAATGCGTGATAGGGGTCGGATACGAGCAGAACTTTGCTTCCAAGACCAACACTTTGAATTGCACTTGAAGTAGCACTTAGTGATTGGTACGTGTTTGAGCCATCCACGATGACAATAATTTTACCCTCTGGGATTCCCCGTTCTAGGAGGTAGGTCAACCCCGCATAAGCCTCCGTGTACCGATCTCCTTTTTGTTTTGATCCGGTCGTCACGATATATGGGGCTAACTCTTTCTCGTATAGGTCTAGTGCATGATCTAACCGAGCTTTTAGAACAGGAGAGGGAACCCCATCCCATTGTGCTGCACCAAGGACAACAATTGCGTCGGCACTTTTGACTTCGTCACGCATGGACTGAAACCAAACTTGAACAAATGTAACTCCTACGAATGCCACGATGAGTACGCCAAATGCTATTACAGACAGTGCTGTAAGTTTCACGGCACTCACTCTATTCGGGGAATTAGTGGCTTCTGACTCAGGCTTATGGTCCGTATAGGAGTCTGAATCCTGCATATCAGTGATTAGCCCAAATCCGCCCGAGCTTTTTGTAACCTTGTGACAACTTTTTGGCGTCCCAATATTTCCATTGGCTTAAACAATGGCAGCCCAATTCTTCTTCCGGTTACCGCAACACGGATTGGCACTTGTGATTTAGTTTCCAACAACTGACCAATTCCGTTAATTGTTTCTCCGATTACTTCCTCGTTCCAATCGCATTTCCCCAATTGCTCTATTGCGAGGTCAAGAACATCGGTCACCTTATCTGCAGACATTGATTTCGAAATTTTTTTTATCTCTTTCGGATTTGTCTCAGTAGCTGGTTCCTCATTGAATAGCCAATCAACAAGGTTCATGATGTCAGCGAGTTTTTCAATTCTTTCTTGTATCGGCGAAGATAGGTCGCTGAGGACACGCAGATCAAAATTTGTAGGTTGCCACTCAGTGAATTGAAAATACTCATTGACTATGTCTACGAATGCTTCGGGAGAAAGCGCTCGAATGTATTCTGAATTGATATGGAGGAGTTTTTTCATATCAAAATATGCAGGAGCCTTATTGATATCTTTGAGAGAGAATAGAGTCATTATCTCTTCAATGGGCCTAATCTCTTTGTCATCATTTGGTCCCCACCCAAGCAAGGCTAGATAGTTGACCATTGACTCTGGGAGTATTCCCATTGTCTTAAATTCACCTAAAGCAACTGAATGTTTTCGCTTTGAGAGTTTTTTCTTGTCTTCACCGACCAGGAGAGGCAGATGTGCGTATTCGGGCGGTTGACCATAGTCCAGAGCTTCCCACATAAGCATTACTTTAGGGGTCGTGTTAAGGAGGTCTTCTCCTCGAATAACATGCGTGATTCCCATATCGGCATCGTCAACTGCGTTTGCTACGAGGAAGACAGGGGTTCCATTGCTACGACGAATGATAAAGTCCTCTAGTTCATTGGTAGCAAAAGTGACCTCGCCTCGTATAGAGTCCCGTATCTTTACGAATTGGTTCTTTGGTGTTTTGAATCTGATACTCACGTTCGGACCGTCCTGGACTCCTCTATTGCGACAATGCCCGTCGTATCCCCCTTTAAATCCATTAACCTTATTTCTCGCCTCAATACTTTCTTGACTACAGTCGCAGAAATAGGCGAAGCCTTTCTTCAATAAATCCTCAATTGCTTTTAGATATTTCTCTGATCTGTGAGATTGATAGAGAGGACCTTCATCCCATTGGAGACCAAGCCATTTCAATGGTTCGGTTATGGCGTCGTAGAATTCCGGCTTTGCTAATTCAGCATTGGTATCTTCGATGCGGAGGACAAAGACTCCATTCGTTTTTTTAGCGAATAGCCAGTTGAATAAAGCTGATCTGGCTGACCCTACGTGGAGATAACCTGAGGGTGCAGGGGCGAAACGAACGCGCGATGAAGTAGACGACAAGATGGGTTAGCTTTCATCAATTTTTGACGGGTCAATCATTGCCCGCCAATTTTGTTCGTAGTCCATTCGGATTAGTTCCGGAGACCTTTTGAGTCCTGTTAAAGAAATTGCGTCAGAAACGTTACGTCGCATGAGGTAATTATGTGCTGACCCGATATGACCAAAGTTGTCTTTTCTCAGATCTACAAGTCCTTCTTCCGGATTTGGGTCAAGGTAGCCCCAAATACAGAGGCCAACTTCAATGTCATATGTGCATGGTGCTCTTCCAAAAAGAGAGGCTCGTTTTAGTGCAGTCAGGACTGCTACTTCTGCGGCGTCCTCCCAATGCTCTCCAGGTATAAGAAAGACTTTATCTTTGAACTGTTTGACTAAACGCAATGCATACCCTTGGTCTGGACCAGGGTGGCCTGTGCCTTCCTGATTTGCGTTATGTTTGAAAACTTCGGCAGGTCTTGAGACTCCGGAAGAGTGCTTGGTCTTCCGAGTTGATTGATAGTATTTCCTCTGCTGAACAGGTGATGGAACGTATCTTGGAGCAGCCATGACCTAACTTTAGTTCAATTTTCTTCAGCGCGGGCACGCAGGAGGCCATAGACGATCGAATCTACAAGGGCCTGCCAACTTGCTTCAATTATGTTCTCGGAGACCCCAATGGTGGTCCATGTTTCTTCACCGTTACTGCTATCCAATAACACTCGAGTTACCGCTCCTGTACCCTTTTCAGTGTCGAGGACTCGCACTTTGTAGTCGACAAGAGAAATTTGTTCTAATTCTGGGTAGGTATCAATGAGTACTGAGCGCAAAGCGGTATCTATTGCATTTACTGGACCGTTACCGTCTCCGACTCCGACAAGTTGCTTTCCGTTTACATCAAGATCTACGACAGCTCTCGTATCAACGTCCACAGAGATTTCGTTCCATGCGCGGCTTCCGGAACCCACATGATTCATATCCACTGAGAATTTCTTTAGATTGAAGAAGTTTTGGGACCATCCGCTCGCTCCCCGCATCAATAGCTCTAACGAAGCGTCTGCGACTTCAAAGTGGTACCCCTCGTATTCTAGTTTTTTGAGCACCTCTACTACATCACCTATTATTTTTCCGTCAAGGTCGATTCCGATTTCTTTGGCCTTAAGCTCTAGCGTCGACCTTCCAGCCATTTCTGATACCAAGAATCTTGTGCCGTTTCCGATGCTTTCGGGTGAAACGTGTTCATATGCATCAGGTCGTTTAGAGATTGCGCTTACATGCAGCCCGGCTTTATGGGCAAAGGCTGATGATCCTGTATAGGGCTGTTGAGGGTTCAGCGTTATATTCACTAATTCAGCAATATGGTGGCTGACGGGTGTTAGTAAATCAAGATTTTGGGGCGGGATTGTTTCTATCCCCATTTTTAGCGAAAGGTTAGCGATGATTGAGACGAGGTCACAGTTTCCGGTTCGCTCACCATATCCATTTATAGTTCCTTGGACTTGTATAGCTCCTGCCATGACTCCAGCGAGAGCGTTAGCAACCCCGCAACCGGTATCATTATGTAGGTGTACCCCTATTCCGGTATCTAGATGACTTGCGACACTTGATACGGCATCGGAAACATCTTGAGGTAGAGACCCTCCATTGGTATCACATAGGATTAAGCGTTCGGCTCCGGCTATTGAAGCTGCTTCTAGTACGCGTAAAGAAAATTCTGGATTGTTTTTGTACCCATCGAAGAAATGTTCAGCATCAAAGAATACTCTCTTCCCGTGACTTACAAGATGTTTGACTGAATCGCTGACCATGGCGATTCCTTCCTCTAATGAGGTTTGTAAAGCTTCAGTAACGTGATAATCCCAGCATTTCCCGACGATACAAACGATGTTGGTGTCTGCACCGATTAGGTTGGCAAGTGTTTGGTCTTGGTCAACTTTTCCTTTAGCGCGACGTGTGGAACCAAATGCGACGAACTCGGATCGTTTAAGTTTGAGTTCATTTTTGGCACGCTGGAAAAACTCGTCATCTTTGGGGTTTGCTCCTGGCCATCCCCCTTCAATAAAGTGGACGCCAAGTTGGTCTAATTGTTCAGCTATCCGAAGCTTATCCTCAACGGTTAGCGATATTCCTTCGAGTTGGCTTCCGTCCCTGAGCGTCGTGTCATATATTTCTACTGACTCTGGAGGTGAGGTAGGCATTAAACTTCCTCACACCAGTGGGCATAGTTTGGGTTCTTTCCACGGACGGTATCAGCATAGAGCTCAGCTACCTGTGAGGTGATTGGACCAGGACACGGAATAGGTCGGTCATCTACGCTGTTGACAGCGCTAACTTCTGCTGCTGTTCCGACAACGAATATTTCATCAGCAGTGTATAGGTCTGATCGTGCGAGAGCCTCAAAGGTAACTTCGTGACCCAAATCGCGGACAAAGGACATAACCGTATGTTGTGTTATCCCCTCAAGGGCTCCCGAGACTAATGGAGGAGTCATTATTTTTCCATTGCGACATACAAACAGGTTTTCTCCTGAGCATTCGGCTACGAGTCCTTCTTTGTTTAACATTATTGCTTCGTCGTAGCCCGCATTTAGAGCTTCCATCTTTGCAAGCGTTGAGTTTGCGTAATTGCCGGTTGTTTTTGAAGCGGGCGGCATAATGTTATGGTCGTGACGAACCCATGAGGATATTTTCATTCGTACACCTTTCGTTGCCGCATCATCACCCAGATATGCTCCCCACGGCCAGCATGCTATCGCAACGTCTACAGTGCAGTTGCTCGTTGCTAAACCCATCTCCCCATACCCGTAGTATGCGATAGGTCGTATGTAACAGCTGCTGAGACCTGAGTCCTTTACAACGGATTTTGCAGCAGTTTGAAGCTCTTCTGATGTGTATGGCATCGGGATTGAAAGGATCTTGGCTGAGTTGATCAACCTATCCATGTGCTCTTTTAACCGAAAGATTGCTGGCCCGTTTTCAGTTTCGTATGCTCGGATGCCTTCGAAAACTCCTGTTCCGTAGTGAAGCGTGTGGGTCAATACATGAATCTGGGCTTCGTCCCATGGAATGAGCTCCCCGTTCATCCAGATACTTTTCGTTGGTTCAATAGGCATTTTTACCTTCTTTAAGTCATTACGAGTTTAGCGATTGCATCGCCTATCTCAGTTGTTGTTCCCATTTGTGTTGACGGTTGTGCGCAGGCAGTTTCTATTCTTCTTGCTGCGTCTGGTTCTCCTAAGAAATCAAGCATAAGCGCCCCACTTAAAATTGCGGCAGTTGGGTTAGCCTGCCCTGTTCCTACGATATCGGGCGCTGACCCGTGTACGGGTTCGAACATTGAAGGAGCTACTTTTTCTGGGTTGAGATTCGCTGAACAAGCGAGGCCGATCCCTCCCGAGACTGCTCCTCCTAAATCGGTTAGGATGTCTCCAAAAAGATTGTCCGTGACGATAACGTCATATCGCTGAGGGTCTTGGACCATGTAGATGCAGGCTGCGTCAACGTGGTTATAGTCTGTATCGATCTGTGGAAATTCTTCTGAAATTTCATGAAATGTCCTTTCCCAAAGATCTCCGGAGAAAGTTAATACATTTGTTTTATGAACAAGGGTTAGATGTTTCCGTTCACGTTTAGCGGCAAGTTCAAAGGCGTAGCGTATACATCTCTCAACACCCAGTCGAGTATTCACCGACCCTTGAGTAGCCACTTCATGACTGGTGTTTTTCCTGAGGAAACCACCCTCCCCAGCGTAAGTTCCTTCTGTGTTTTCGCGAATGACTATAAAGTTATGAGCGTCTGAATCTTCTGTAGCTTCCTTTACGAAAGGTCGAAGATTTATATAGAGATCAAGCTCAAATCTCATCTTGAGTAAAAGTCCTCGCTCAATTACCCCTGGTGGAACGTCAGGAGTACCTACAGCCCCTAGATACAGGGCATCAAGGCTTCTCCATTCTTGAAGGATTGAATCGGGCAATATAGTCCCGTCTTTGATATATCGGGTACCTCCGAGATCGTAATTGTGCAAGTCAAGGTTTATGCCAGCAGCTTCTATGACTTTTAACCCCTCACTGATAACTTCAGGCCCTATGCCATCTCCTCCGATTATTCCTATTTTGTGACTCAAAAGGGCTCCTCTATTCCACTTTTCATAGCGTTTTATTGATCGAATGGTACATACGTTTAAATGTTCGTGTTATTGATGATATGGGTTTTATTTCCGTCTTCCAGTCTCGCAGTTAATTTCTGAATCGCAAACGCTAAAAGGCAGGTAACATTTTGTTATGGGGCAAGTACACAAACTTTCACAGTCAGCATTTGATCGGTTGAATGAAGAATATTCTCTTTTGACGACTACTGGGCGAATTGATATCGCTAGGAAGATTGAAACTGCGCGGGAGCTCGGTGATTTATCTGAGAATGGAGATTATCATGCGGCTAAAGAAGAGCAAGGCAAAATGGAGGGTCGTATTGCCCATATTTCTTCTATTCTTGAAAATGCTGAGATTGTTGATGATACTGTCGGTGGAAATTCAGTTCGAGAAGGTTCGGTTGTCTCCATTCAATACGTTGGAGACGATGAGGTTGAGCGATACTTAGTTGGTTCCATTGAAGAGCGAATTGACGACGCTGAAGTAGCTTCACCTACTTCGCCTCTTGGTGAAGCTCTTTTAGGAAGTGAAATAGGTCAGGTCGTGAGGTACGAGGCTCCTGGAGGCCTTCTTGAGGTCAAAATTGTTGCTATTGATTAGTGCCTATACATAAACTTCTTTAGCTTTTAGGCGAGACTAAAGACATGACATCAGAAGATCAGACAAATCAGGACCTTAATCACGATTCAGGAAGTCCGAGTGAGAATGAAGAGGAACTTTTCCCGGATTCTCCTGCAAAAGTTTCGGATAGTACTGGAGGTTTGAAAGGGAATAAGAAGAAGGCACTAGGGAGTCAGGGGCTATACCCTTCTAAGCCTTCTAATCAGGTCAAGACTTCCAACTATTCTCGTCCGGCAGTTACCAATAGTGTTTCTCCTATAAATCAGCGATCACGAAAACGTCAACCAACAAGTTACTATCACCCAAATGATTACTATTTAGGAACTGATTGGCCAAGATTAATTGTGGGAACATTAGCGTCCCTCATTCTTCTTGTCTCTGTTGGCATCTTGGCTCTCTATTTATTTGACCGATTTGAGTCAGACACGCCAACCCCGCAGACGATCGTCAGTTCAGATGGTGAATCAAGTACGATAAATGCGTATCTGTGTGCTGGGGATAGCACTCCTGTTAAGCAGATTGATGTTCCTCCAAGTGCATTATTTAGCGGAAAAAATGCTGCGGGGACGTGGGTTGCGTTTCAAGATCCTGTCGCTCCTTCTGTCCAATTATGGTCGCGCGCCAGTGATTTAACGGCTAGCAATCTTGATGATCTAGAAGTTGTGAATTGCGAAAATCTTGATGAATCTGAGGATCTTTCTGATAACTAATTCCTTCACTTAGTCGGTAGACTGAACAAAGTTAAGGAGTATTGTGGGGAAAACTTTAAGTCAGAAAATTTGGAGTGACCATCTTGTCCGCTCAGGAAGTGGATTGCCTGATTTGCTCTATATTGACCTTCATCTAATTCATGAGGTTACGTCACCGCAAGCATTTGACGGATTGCGTATGAATGGTAGGCGTGTACGACGGCCTGACCTGACGGTAGCGACGGAGGATCATAATGTGCCTACGGAAAATATTGATCAACCGATCGCAGATGAAATTAGCTTGAAACAAATTGAAACTCTTCGCAATAACACGGCTGAATTTGGGATCACCAATTACCCTATGGGGGATCCACATCAGGGAATCGTGCACGTTATCGGACCTGAATTAGGGTTGACCCAACCCGGCATGACAGTTGTTTGCGGCGATAGCCATACATCAACGCATGGGGCTTTTGGAGCACTTGCTTTCGGAATAGGGACAAGCGAAGTAGAGCACGTACTGGCCACACAAACTCTTCCGCAGCCGGGACAAGAGACCATGTCAATTACCATTAATGGCGAGTTACCTGAAGGCTCAACAGCTAAGGACGTTGTGCTTGCAATATTGAATGAAGTGGGAACTGGAGGTGGGATAGGTGCCATTGCTGAGTTTCGGGGGTCAGTTGTTGAGAGTCTTTCAATGGAAGGCCGAATGACCCTTTGCAATATGTCAATAGAGTTTGGCGCTAAGGCTGGCCTCGTCGCACCCGACGAAGTTACCTTTGAATACCTAAAGGGTCTTGAGAACTGCCCCGAGGGTGAGGATTGGGATGAGGCTGTTGCTTACTGGAAGACTTTGTTCACTGACCAAGATGCTGTTTTTGATCGAGAAGTTGTTCTTGATGGTTCAGCAATTTCGCCTCAGGTGACGTGGGGAACAAATCCTGGCCAGGTTATTCCTGTTTCCGGTTCTATTCCTAACCCTCAGGACTATGCTGATCCAGCGGAACGTGAAGCAGCAGAACGTGCATTAGATTACATGGGGCTTCAAGCAGGGTCGGAAATGAGAAGCATTTCAGTTGATACAGTCTTCATCGGCAGTTGCACTAATAGTAGGATTGAAGACCTTCGTTCCGCTGCAGAAGTTGCTCAGGGAAGAAGCGTTGCATCTGGAGTGAGGACTCTTGTAGTTCCTGGTTCAAGAGTTGTTAAGGAACAAGCGGAAGCAGAGGGACTTGATAAGATTTTTATTGAGAGTGGTTTTGATTGGCGCGAACCTGGGTGTTCTATGTGCCTTGCTATGAATCCAGATAAATTAACTGTCGGTGAACGTTGCGCTAGCACAAGTAATAGGAATTTTGAGGGGCGGCAAGGGCGCGGTGGTCGCACACATTTGGTTTCCCCTCGGGTCGCAGCAGCAACTGCGATCGCTGGATATTTTGCGACCCCTGAGGATCTTTCATGAAACCTGTTTCGATAATTGAAGGAACCGCCGTCCCACTTGACAGGTCCGATGTTGATACCGATCAGATTATTCCCAGTGACTGGCTGAAGCGTGTTGAACGAACGGGATTTGAAAAGGGTCTCTTTTCAGAATGGCGCGATGATAAGGACTTTGTTTTGAATAATGATGCTTATTCAGGAGCAAATATTCTTCTTGCAGGTCCAAACTTTGGAACAGGTTCGTCACGAGAACACGCTGTTTGGGCAATACAACAAGCTGGTTTCGACGCCGTTATTTCACCTCGTTTTGGACCTATTTTTAAAAATAATTCTACGAAGAATGGTTTGGTACCAGTAGAGATAGAGACCACCATTGCAGAAGAACTTATGCGACAAGTTCAAACCGACCCGAACTTGTATTTCGTTATTGATATCGCTAAACGCACCCTTGAAGTTGCTCAAATTGGTCTAACTGTCGACTTCCCACTAGAAAGTTCGATACAGGATAGGTTCCTCAAAGGGCTTGACGATATCGGTATCACCTTGGAACACACAAAAGCTATTGAAACTTTTGAGAAGCAGCGAAACAGTTGGCTCCAACGACAGTAGCAGTTCAAAAGAATCCTTGTTTCAGGAACAAAAGCTAAGCTCGTTACGTCAAAAGTGGCATAGCATCATAAAAGGGAGATAAAAATGAAAAGATTCTTTCGTGCATTTCTGTCACTTGGTCTTTTGACTTTGGCTTGTTCGGACGCATCTGAAGTGTCTCAAGTTGAACTAGACCCAACTGATATCCAGTTGGTGAATCGGCTTATTCCCTTTGATGACTGCGAAGACGTTCTTGGTCATCTTAAGGAAGAAGCTATGGAGCGGGTTGGTCCATATGGTTTGGATAACACCGGATTTCCTATTTGGATTGGCCTTCAAGAAGGAGTGGTGCGTTCCGAAATAGCTGTGATGGATTCTGCACCTGCGGTGACAATGGCTGCGGAGGAGTCAGTAGCTTATGATTCAGGCAGTGCAAGCTCGGGTTCTTCTGGAGAGATCAATTTTACTGGAACAAATGTCCAGGAGTTAGGCGTTGATGAACCTGACATAATCAAAACTGATGGTGAAAGAATCCTTGTCGTAAATCGTGGAATGCTTTCTTATTTTGCTGTAAACGGTGGAAACGGTTCTTTGACAAGTCAGGTCTCGGTTGGTGATGACTTCTATGGGTATGAATTGTTCATCCACGATAATAAGGCTTTTCTATTCGCAAATGGGGGCGGATATTCTATTCTGCCATTTAATGATGGGGACGAGGAAGAGGAAACGGATTTAAGAGGGGGTTTCTATCAGCCACAAACTCGCATTATCGAAATTGATTTATCTGATCCCTTTAATCTGCAAATAGCAAGCGAAATGACGATATCGGGTAGCTATTTAAGCGCGAGGTTAGTTGGCTCAACGATTCGCATGGCTGTCAATAGCGCCCCGAATCAACTTGAATGGGTATATCCGAGTAACCCAGGTTCCGAAGAGAGAGCTACGAGGTTCAATAAAGAACTAATTGAAGAAACAACTATTGAAGACTGGGTTCCGTTCTTTCATTTATCTTCCAATGATTCGACTGAGACAGGTCAACTTGTCCCCTGCGAAAAGCTTCACAAGCCAAACGCCTTTTCTGGATTTGATGTCCTTTCAGTATTAAGTTTTGACATTAATAGTGGATTGACTTCTGGTGACGGTGTCGCAGTTCTTGCAAGCGGCCAAACTGTTTATTCTTCCTTAGATCGTTTCTTCATAGCGACAACAAAATGGGTTGATGCTGACATGTCAGAAGATGATTTTGAAATATGGACCGAATCCTATAAGACAGATGTGCATGGGTTCTCAATCAGCCTTGATAGTCCAGCCGAATACGTTGCATCAGGAAGTGTGGATGGGACACTTCTGAACCAGTTTTCTATGGACGAACACGATGGTTATCTTAGAATTGTTACAACGACCGGATCACCATGGAGTGAGCAGAATCGGAGCGAGTCGCAGCTGATCGTACTGGAAGAGCAGGGTAGATCTTTGGTTCAAGTGGGTCAAGTAGGTGGACTAGGGAAAGGTGAATCACTTTATTCAGTTCGGTTATTAGATGACGTAGGTTTTGCCGTTACGTTCCGCCAAATAGACCCTTTCTATGTAATTGATTTAAGTGACCCTGTAAATCCAGAAGTAGTTGGAGAATTGAAGATTCCTGGGTTCTCCACTTATCTTCATCCAGTTGATGACAATATTGTGCTTGGTATTGGGCAAAATGCTGATGATCAGGGACGAGTCTTAGGCTTGAAAGTTAGCTCCTTTGATGTTTCTGATCCTTCAAACCCACTTGAAACTTCAACGTGGGTCCTCGATAATGCAAATTCGGTTGCTGAATATGACCACAGGGCTTTCCAAATAAGGGATCGTTTGGCGGTTTTACCTGTGCAGAATTGGTCTAACTCTGAACAAGTCGGTGCGGTCCTTTTGGATGTCGCGAATGACGGGGAACTGCAAGAGGTCGGCTTCGTATCTCATGAGATCGGCGACGTTGAGAAGATAACGGATTGCGAAGTGCTTGATACAGAAATTCTTGTCGGAACCGATTTGGAATTTTTAACGGAAGAGCAGTGGAGTGAAGATTATGGTGTTCATATCCAACTTTGTGAATCTTCTGATACGGGTGGATACGGATCTGATTACTGTGACGTTATTCCCGTAGAGCAATTAGATGATTACCTTGGCTCGATTGCTGATGATCTTATAGAAATCATTGGAGCTGGTCCGACTGACCGATTGGAGCAATGTTGGCCTTCAGATGTTCGATGGGACTTACAAATCCAAAGAAGCCTTTTTATTAATGATTCTCTTTGGACTATGAGCGTAAGCCGCCTTCAGTCCAATAACGTGAGTGATAGTAATGATCCGGGTCAATTACCAGTGATCTCAATAATTCCTATACCAAACTAAGCATTAAAAATAATGAATGCGCCTCACTGAGGCGCATTCATATCTGTCTCTCTTTCGAGAGCAAGGGTTGGGACTTTCACTATATCTGCTTTTTCATTGTTAGATTTCACGAATTCCTTCTAAGATATTTATATGAGAATTATTCGGAAGATTTTAAAGCTCGCAGTCATAGCTGCCATTGTTGGGGCATTAGCTTCTTGGTTTCGGAGCCGTTCATCAGAAGAAACCGAGGGAGAGGATGAGGAAGATCTTCCTTGGCCTCCCATCGCCTCCTCCGTTGAGGAGGCATCTTCTCAGGTAATTGAACCTAACGATGGTTCTGCAGTTGAACCCAGAGAGTGGATTACATGTGATGGGAGTGGTAATTGCCCATCGTCTCATCCAATTAAGGCTAAAGACAGTAGCGGCCTTTATCATGTTCCTGATGGGACGCTTTACGAGAGAACAATTCCCGATAGATGCTATACAACTACTGATGCTGCGGAATCTGATGGGTACCGACCGTCACAGCGTTAATGAGGTTGTTCTTAAATTGGTAGGTTGATTATTGAGCACTGGGTCACACCTTCAGTGTTTATGAGATGCTCCGCTACCGTTTCACTTACAGCGTTCTGAGTTGAGATCACCATCAAAGCACCGTACCCATCTACGCTTCTACCTACATTCATGTCAGTAATGTTGATTTGATTCTCCCCAAGAATGGTGCCGACTTTGCCGATGACTCCTGGCCGGTCATCGTTTCGAAGGACAACCATATGTTCACTAGGCGGAATATCGACTGTATGATCGTCAACCATTATTATCCTATGCTCGCCCTTCAGCCCGACGACTGTTCCAGCTATTGCGTGCCCTCCACCGCTGATTGTGATTGTGTTTAGATAATCAAGCGAATCTGTTGTATTTGTGGCATTTATATTAACTCCTTGGTTTTCAGCCACAGAGAACGCATTAACAAAGGATACTGTTTCACCGCTAGTACTAAATAAGCCTTTGAGTGCTGAGAGTTCGGTGATCTTATTGTCATAACCTCCTATTTCTCCAGCGAAATCAATATTCACATTTTCGGGCAGTTGCTCACAAAGGCCCAAGAATAGGGCTCCTAGCTTTTCAGCGAGAGGGAGAAAAGGGCGAACGATTTCAGTAGCCTCAGAAGCGGAAACATTTACCGCAAATGGAACGAACTTTCCCCGCAATGCAAGATCGACTTGCTCTGCAATGGTGTTTCCTGCTTTCTCTTGCGCTTCTTCGGTGCTGGCGCCTAGGTGAGGGGTAACGACAATGCTTTGTTGAGCAAATAGGGGTGATTCTAGTGTTGGTTCTTGTTCAAAGACATCAAGTGCCGCGCCTGCTATTTGACCAGAAGATACTGCGTTGGCAAGGTCAGATTCGTTAATGATCCCTCCACGTGCGACGTTAACTATTCTCAATGTTGGTTTGGCGCTGGAAAGAGTTTCTGCGTTGATGAGATTTATGGTTTCGGGTGTTTTGGCGACATGAATTGTTACGAAATCGGATACTTTCATGAGTTCTTTAAGCGAAACGAGTTCAACGGATAGTTGTTGGGCTCGTTCTTCAGCGATGTAAGGGTCGTAGGCGACGAGTTTCATGCCAAAAGCTAAGGCGCGTTGTGCTACTAATTTTCCTATCCTGCCGAGACCGATAATCCCGAGTGTTTTATCTGCAAGCTCCACTCCAGTCCATTTGCTTCGCTCCCATCTACCATTCTTAAGAGCTTCGTTCGCGGGTGGAATATTTCGAGCTTGAGACAGTAGCAAAGCAAGTGTGTGTTCAGCTGCTGACAAAATATTCGATTTAGGGGCGTTAACAACCATAATTCCACGTTTAGTTGCTGACTCAACATCAACGTTATCTAATCCGATTCCTGCTCTGCCGATAACAACAAGGTCTTCACCTTTACTCATAATTTCGTCAGTAATGGCGGTTGCTGATCTGATGATGACAGCGTGTGCTCCTACAATCTCTTCCATTAGGTTTTCGGTGGAAAGGTCTAGTTTCTCATCGACCACATATCCAGAGTTACGTAAATTGTTGAGACCTTCTTGCGAAATTTTCTCTGTCACCAAAACTCGTTGCATATTCCTAATCTAGAACTTCTTATCATGGAACGGAACATTGTAATTAAAGATCCTTAGAAGCCATAATGGGAGTAATTGACTTACACTAGCGAAGTAGCACTCCAAGTAACCTAAAGGAACTTTATGGATCAATCTGACCTCAAAGGATTTGACTGCGACCATCATTATTACGAAGCAGAGGATGCTTTCATCAGGTACATGGACCCAGCCATGATGCAACGTGCAATGCAGTGGGTGAATGTGAATGGAAGAAAGAGGTTAATGGTCGGGGGCAAGGTTAATCGTTTCATTCCTAATCCAACGTTTGACCCCATTGCCAGACCTGGATGTTTGGACGACTATTTTCGAGGGAAAGTCTCGGTCACTGATATGAGGGACGCCTTCGGTGAGTTAGAGTCGCTATCAGATCGGCCAGAGTATAGAAATCGTGATGCAAAATTAGACCTGCTCACAAAGCAAAACCTAGATGGATGCCTTCTATTCCCTACTTTGGGTGTAGGGATGGAGTCGGCTCTTGAAAATGATTTACCTGCTTTGCAAGCCGCATTCAGTGCGTTCAATAGGTGGTTAGCCGATGATTGGGGCTTCAGCTACAAGGACCGCTTGTTTGCTGCTCCGTATATCACTCTCTCTGATGTCCGACACGCTGTCTCCGAACTTGAGTTTGCTATTGATAACAATGTTCGAGTAATTAACTTGAGAGCTTCTGCGGTGACAACTGCCGACGGCCAGAAGAGTCCAGCAGACCCAGTTTTTGATGATTTTTGGAAACGGGTCAACGATGCAGGTATAACCGCTGCTTTTCACGCAGGCGATGCCGCATATGACTTCCTGTTCGCTCATTGGGGATTATCTACTGAATTTGAAGCTTTCCGATATGACCCTTTAAAACGGCTTTTAAATTACTCAAACATTGCCGACACAGTTGCGGCGCTAATTAGCGGGGGATTATTTAACCGATTCCCAAATATTCGTGTTTGCACGATCGAAAATGGGTCTGATTGGGTGAGTGGTCTTTTGCGAAGATTTTCAAAAGCATATAAGCAAGCAGGCTACGCTTTTGTTGAAGATCCAGTAGAGACTTTTCAGAATCATATTTGGGTGGCTCCTTATTATGAAGATGATCTTATGGAATTGAGGGAACTTATCGGCGTTGATCATATTCTTTTTGGTTCGGATTACCCGCATGCGGAAGGATTAGCGTCTCCAATGGATTTTCTTGATGATTTGGTCGGATTTTCTTCGCATGAAATTAAGCAAATAATGTATGAGAATGGAAGATCTTTAGTCACTCCGAGCACATAGGAATTTGTGTTGTATGGCATTGCATAACGATATTATTTTGCGGGAAGTATCGAGTGGTCTTTTCGCTACTGACATAATTGAGGATTATTGGATTATTGTTGGACCTAACGGCGGCTATCTTGGTGCGCTTCTGACTAATGCAGGGGAAATGCATTTGGGGCTAGAGACACATCAGTTGCGCGGCATAACGATCCATTATTTGACTCCTCCGAAATTGGGACCTGTAGAGATACGTGTTGCTACAATTCGATCTGGGAAATCGGTTACATTCCTTCGATTTGAAATGACCCAAAATTCAGAGATCGTTCTTGCCGCAACTGGGTCATGGGCCTCCAGCAATAAAGGAATTGAATCTCCTCAAATAGTGATTCCAGAGGTTCCTAGTCCCGAGGATTGCCCAATACCAACTCGGCTCACTGACAGCCCTACGCGTCTTCATGAAAAGTGGGAGATTCGATCTGTGAATCAAGCTTTAGACGAATTGACTGAGAGTAATGGTCTTCGCATGCAGTGGTGGATTCGCCCTAAAGAAACTACGCCAATGTCCTCAGCGCTGATTGTCGCTGCCGCTGATGCACTACCGCCTCCAATCTTTTTTCAATCTGACTCAATCAAAATGGCTCCAACCGTTGATTTAACGATTCATGTGAGGGCTAACCTTAATTTGGTGCAATGGGGTGCCACATCTTGGTTACTTGCAGAATTTGTTACACATCATGCTTCAGGAGGCTTCATTGAAGAAGATGGGTTGATTTGGAACGATGATGGAACTTTGCTTTGCATGAGTAGGCAACTAGCTTTAGCTCGTTAATCATTGAACAATCGGCGTTAATTCAATGTCATCAAATGGTTCAAACCCAAATATTTGTGAAAAGAATGAATACTCTGATTCAAGTGCTTTTACTATGTTTTCTGACTTTCGAAAGCCATGACCTTCTCCTTCAAAAAGCAAATACGAATGTCTAATGCCTTTTGCTTTGAGCGCTTCAACGATAAGTTCCGATTGGTTTGGAGGAACAACTGCATCGTCACTTCCTTGAAGAATAATCATCGGATTTTGGAAATTTTCTGTTTGATGGATTGGTGACCTTGCGACATACACTTCCCGCTCTTTGGGATAGGGCCCAATGAGCCGGTCTAGATAGCGTGATTCAAACTTGTGGGTATCATTCGCGAGTATTTCTAAGTCTGCAACTCCGTATCTACACGACCCAGCAGAGAAATCATCGTAACCGGATAGGGCGGCTAGTACGGTTAGGCCTCCTGCGCTTCCACCTTTGATTGCTATGCGGTTGGCATCTGCTCGGCCCGTAGCGACAAGAAAACGAGCTGCAGCGACGCAGTCTGCAACGTCAATTAATCCCCACTGGCCGTCAAGGGCATTCATGTAGGAGCGCCCGTACCCTGTACTTCCTCGATAGTCAACGTCCGCAACTGCCCAACCTCGACTCGTCCAGTATCGTAACGCCAGAGATAGTTCGTTTCGTGTGCTCGCAGTCGGTCCTCCGTGAGCTAGAACTAAGAGTGGAGGCAATTCATCTTTTGGTCCTTCAGTATTTAAGTGAGCGGGAGCATAGTAGCGAACGTGCGCATTGTTTCCGTCAAGTGTGGGGAATTGAATCAATTCGGGCGATGGCAAGAAAGCGTTGTTGAGCTCGTTCGGCTTTGGGGTTTTGAGAATCTTTTGCTTTTCGATTCCCTTGATTATTGTTGGGCCTGCTTTGTGGCTCGCCGCCAGAATAATTACATCATTTTTATCAGAGGTTCTGATTTGATGAATTGAGGACCATGCAAAGGGAGTTAGGGATGAAGGAGTTGCTATGTAAGTTTCACCGTCTGGTGCTGTGGCTGATGCTATTGGATCCCCCGTTTCAAGTAGCACATAGCGCGACTGGTCGAATACCCAAAGAGGCATCCCGATATCAAATTCACCTCCGATGATTAATTCATCTTCATCTGTTGAGAATTTGTATAAGTTTGACCATCCTGATCGGTCACTTAGGTAGAAGAGATCACTTGTGGATGACCATTCAGGTTGGAGCACGGACTCATCATCGCCTCCAACGATCCTTTGACCTTGCGTGATTTCGCCACCCTCAAAGTGTCCAATCCAAAGCTCTGTTCCCCACCAAGGCATTGATGGATGGTTCCATTGAATCCATGCTAAAAATTCGCCATCAGGTGAAGGTCGTGGAAAAGCATAGAAATCAGCTCCCACGACAAGTTCTTTCACTTCCATGGTTCCATCTGTTTTGATGGCTACGAGTTGGTTATCTGGTTCGATGTGGTGACCTTCAAGGTCATGATGAACTTCTCTTACGCAGATACACCATTCACCATCGGGCGTTATCCTACCGTCTGCGAATCGCCAGCTTTGCCCTTCTGGAGGTTCAGGAGTTAGTAATTGCTCTTCGTGCCCGTATTCAATCTTTCGTATTCTCTGATCGTCAAAATTTACATAAAATAATGTCTTGCCTGTTATCCACCAGGCGCCACCCCCATATTCATGGACTTTACTTCGCACATTAGCTTCTGCTGGCGTTATTTCTTGCGGCCCTTGCCCTTCCAAAAGGCATACAACTGCGACTCTTCCACCTTCTTCTGGTCTTGATTCGGACCACCAAATATCGCTTTGGTCCGTTTTGATCTCTGAAATGGTCGAGACGCCTTTGACAAGCGATTCTGCTGAAATAGGAGAACTCCAGCTTCCGTATGGCTTTATTTGAGTTTGTTTATCCATTAGCCATTCAATAGGTCAGCGATTCGTCCTAAACCTTCTTTGAGGTCATCATCCCCTAAGGCGAATGAAAGTCTGGCATAACCAGGAGCTCCGAAGGCTTCACCT
>CAJWRY010000018.1 GCA_913046155.1 uncultured Candidatus Nemicrothrix sp.
GATGCTGGACTGTATAAAGACTTCCTATGGCAGGAATGGCGCGATGCCCTAGAAGAAAAGGGGCTAGAGGATTGCAGATGGACCCCTTGCTACGATTGCGGCGCATGTACCGGCTATGGATTGGATCATGTGGTCGCTTCAACGTCGCCTCCAGTTGGCGGTAGCCAGGGTACATGGCAAGACCTTGACAGCGGAAGTTTCGCCCCCCAGCTTCTACAGATATCAAGTAAAGCCAAATAAGATGATACTGCGGCTACAAACCACCAAGGTTGGGAAAATTAGATTTGCGAGTCATAGAGACATAGCAAAAGTATGGGAACGATCGCTTCGCCGTGCAGAAATTCCGCTGGTATACAGTGAAGGCTTCTCCCCAAGACCTAAAATTGCTTTTGGCTTGGCTTTACCCACCGGTGCCGAGTCAGAATGTGAATACCTTGATTTTCATTTAGATGATCAAAAATATGAGACTTCAAACATCTCATCAATACCAGAAGTCTTGAATAGAGTACTCCCCGAAGGAATTGCGATCACAGGAATGGTTAAAATGCCGAGTAAATATATATCTCTCCAACAATCTGTGACCTCAACAGTATGGGGTATTGAAGTTAAAGAGAGCATAGAGGAAGTACATAAATGGGTGAAGACGGTTCTTAACTCTAAAGAATTAATAATTGAACGAACTCGTAAGGGAAAGAAAGTAGTTGATGATATTCGCCCATATATTCGTGACATTGAGGTTCAGGAAAGCGCCTTACTGAAAAGACCGACTATACAAGCAGAATTGAGAACTCAGCCAAGATCTTTACGGCCAAGTGAACTCTTAGCAGCAGTCAAACCAGACCTAACCATGGTTAAGCTGCGGCGTTTAAAACAATTTATTGACACAGGGGATAATCAAATCGATCCGGTCGATTTGGGAGATTGTCTCAACTTTGATTTGGAACTGTGTTCACCATGAGAAGGGAAAAGAAAAGATGGACGAACAAGAGAATCGTGGAAAAGATACAAATGCGCAAACAGGTAACCTAGAACCGGAAAATAACTCCCAAAAACTAGAATCAAAGTCCGAAGATGGAACCGGTTCCGGTAAACCTAAAATAGGAGATTCCAGACCGGCGCCAAATGGACCGGAAACTGGTTCGCAAGGAAAAAAGAAGCGTAAACGTCGCCGATCAAAGTCTGGGAACTCAAGTCGAGAAAATCCGGCTAATACTTCTGTTGAACTTGATGACGAAACTTTAAAAAAGCGTAGAGGACGAGAGCGTAAAGGTAAGGCTGTAGGGCGTTACACAATGGTCGTTCACGTGGAAGATAATGTAACTCAAATAGCTATGCTTGAGGGGCGATCGCTCATTGAGTTTTACGTCTCACGTCCTGCAGATGACGTCAGTGAAATTCATGGAAACATCTATATGGGGAGAGTAGAAAATGTTCTGCCAGGAATGGAAGCCGCATTTGTTGATATAGGGACTCCCAAAAATGCGGTCCTCTATCAAAGTGACTTGATAAAGAATGCTTCAAGTAAATCAAACGAAACAACACGAATTGAGGAAGCGCTCAAGAACAAGGAATCAATCTTATGTCAAGTTACTAAGAATCCAATTGCACACAAAGGTGCAAGATTAACACAGGAGATTTCCCTAGCCGGTAGATTCGTGGTCCTTGTTCCGAATAGCGTGACATTCGGGATTTCAAAAAGATTGCCAGAAAAGGAACGAAAACGACTGCGTCAAATTCTCGAGAAGGCAAAACCGGCAGAACATGGTGTTATCGTCAGAACTGCTGCCCAACACATAACGAAAGAAGAGATTGAGCAAGACGTTTCACGCTTAGTCAACCAGTGGTTAGAGATTGAAAAACAGTCCTCAAAAGCGACCACTCCTAAATTGCTATACCGAGAGCCTGAGATGCCTTTCCGAATGATCAGAGAGGAATTTAATAAGGAATACAGATCAGTTATCATTGACAATCGTGAGCTTTTTGAAGAAGCTAAATCCTACCTAGCGACAGTTGCTCCCGTTCTTGCAGATCGTATTGAGTATCATGACAGTGCTACCGAGGAAGTAGACCTGTTTGAGCGTTTTTATGTAGAAGAGCAGTTGGCTAAAGCTCTTGACAGCAAGGTCTGGCTTCCGTCGGGAGGTTCTCTAATCATTGAACATACAGAGGCACTTACTGTAATCGATGTGAATACAGGGAAGAATGTGGGAACTTCAAGCTTAGAGGAAACTGTTTATCGCAATAATCTTGAAGCAGCGAAAGAAGTAGCGCATCAGCTACGCCTCAGAGATATCGGGGGAATTATTGTCATTGATTTCGTAGATATGGAGAAAGCTCAACATCGGAACGAAGTAATGAAAACATTCCGTGATGAGCTAGCAAGAGACAAAACTCGTACTCAGGTCTTTGGAATTTCGGAGCTAGGACTAGTTGAAATGACAAGAAAAAGAATTGGTGAAGGGCTAACACAAACATTCACCAAAGCGCAGGAATAATAAATCAAGCTTTTGAGAGAATAGTCGGTATTTCGGTGTAAACCGAATATCATGAAAATATGTATGCAGTAGTAAAAACAGGTGGAAAACAATATCGCGTTGAAGAGAACCAAGTCCTTGAAGTTGAGCTATTGGGCGATATCGGAGATTCTATATCTCTTACACCGTTAATGCTGGTAGACGGGAAAACAGTCCTTGCAAAGCCAAGTGAATTAGAAAGCGTAAACGTCAACGCAGAGATAATCAACAGAGGAAAATCAAAAAAGATTACAGGGTTTACCTACAAGAACAAAAGTAATCAGCGTCGACGTTGGGGTCATCGCCAGAACTACAACGAAATCAAAATCACATCAATATCTAGGAACAAATAATGTCGAAAACAAAAGGTGGCGGCTCAACGCGAAATGGCAGAGATTCCAACGCCCAACGGCTTGGGGTTAAAGCTTACGACGGAACCGCAGTATCAGCCGGCTCCATCATCGTTCGCCAAAGAGGAACGAAGTTCCACCCGGGTCAAAATGTACGCAGAGGTGGAGATGATACTCTATTCGCAACAATTAACGGTCGCGTTAAATTCGGTAGCCGGCGTGGAAGAAAACTTGTAGACGTCCTTCCTGACTAACTTAAATTTTTCTCTTCCAGCCGAATAAATTAGTAGAATACTCTCTATGTCTAATTTTGTTGACGAATGCGGCCTCAATGTAAAAGCAGGTGACGGTGGCGCTGGTTGTGTCTCATTTCGTAGAGAGGCTCACGTAGATCGTGGAGGTCCAGATGGAGGAGATGGCGGTAACGGAGGCGATATATGGCTGGTAGCAGACCACAACGTCGCTTCCTTATTGGCATTTCGAGATTATCCTCACCGGAAGGCTGATAGTGGTAAGCACGGCAGTGGGAAGCGTCGGCACGGTGCAAATGGAAGCTCAGAATTAGTTAATGTTCCAGTAGGTACGTTGGTTAAAGATTCTGATGGCAACGTGCTCGCTGACCTTTCTAAAACGGGAGCGAAATGGTTAGCAGCTGCCGGCGGGCGAGGCGGTAAAGGTAATGCTAGGTTCTTAAATAATAGGCGAAGAGCTCCAAGCTTTGCTGAACAAGGAGAGGATGGCGAGGAACAATGGTTAAATCTAGAGCTGAAACTATTAGCCGATGTCGCCCTAGTTGGATTTCCTAATGTAGGCAAAAGCACGCTTATTTCTCGTGTATCAGCTGCAAAGCCCAGAATTGCTGACTATCCCTTTACGACACTGGTTCCAAACCTCGGGGTCGTGAAAGGGAGCGAAGAGTTTGAAATGGTCATTGCGGATATTCCTGGTCTGATTGAGGGAGCTGCAGACGGAAAGGGTCTAGGTCATCAGTTTCTTCGACATGTTGAAAGAGCTCGAGTGTTGGCAATCCTTCTGGATCTCTCACCGTACGACGGTCGCGAAGTGAGTAGTCAGTTAGAAATACTTTTGAACGAACTAAAGAATTACAAACCGGAGCTGTTAGACCGTCCCCGGCTGTTGATTTCATCCAAGGCTGATGTCGCAACTCAAGATCCCTTAGAAGGTTCCATTTTGCTTTCTTCTGTTACAGGAGAAGGTGTTCAAGAGATGAAATACAAACTTGAACTTCTTGTAAAAGAAGCACGAGAAGCCGAGATCACCAGCTCTGATGAAATCGTTATTCATCGCCCTCCACCAAAAGGAATCTCTGTGTATAGGGAAGGAAGTATATATACAGTCAAAGGTCGTCAGGCAGAGCGAGCAGTTTCCTTAAATGACCTGACAAATATTGAGGCTCTTGAGTACATTCAATTTACCCTTGAGAAGATAGGGGTAAACAAGGCTCTCCGCAAAGCAGGAATTAGGCAGGGTGACTACGTACAAATTGGCAAACTACAATTTGAATATATGGACGATGACGAACATTGGATTGATTGAGGAGAGCTAAATAAAAGACTTTCACCAGCAATTCTGCAAGAATGAATAAGTGACAGTCATAGTAAAAGTTGGAACTTCTTCGTTAACCAAACCCGATGGTTCAATTAGTGAGATTGCCATTGATAAATTAGCAAAAGAAATCGCAATCGCTAAGCAAGATTTTTCTGACATCATCCTCGTTAGTAGTGGTGCAATAGGTGCAGGCCTTGCTGATTTAGGTTATGTAGGTAGTCGCCCCACAGATTCTCGGATACTTCAAGCAGCATCAGCAATTGGTCAACCAAAATTAATGGCCACGTATGCTAAAAGCTTCTCAAAATATAATATTTCTATCGCCCAGTTGTTAATGGCACCTGACGATTTCTTTGTTCGCAAACGCTACTTACACGCTCGATCAACGGTTGAGGAGCTCTTAACCTCTGGGATCCTCCCAATAGTTAACGAAAATGATGCCATAGCTGATGACGCTATACGCTGGGGTGATAACGACAGGATAGCCGCACTGTTGGCGCAACTCCTTAACGCTGAACAGCTGTTAATGCTTACTGATACAGACGGGATCTATTCACAAGACCCAAAGAAAAAAAACTCTGAAAACGTTAAATTAATTCGCGAAATAGGGTCAATCGACAAAATAGATGCAGTGGTTGGAGGTGCATCAGGTAAGTTAGGAAGCGGTGGAATGGAGTCCAAATTAGCCGCCGCGAAAATGGCCTCATGGGCCGGTGTGACCACAACAATCGCAGCTGCCACACGACACAATGTCGTAGCAGACTCGTTTCTTCAATTAGGGGAGTTAGGGACTATCATCCACCCAAAACCAAAACCTTTGTCGGCTCGAAAGCTATGGATAGCTTTTGCAGTTCAGCCGAAAGGAAAGCTAATTATTGACAAGGGCGCCCAAGAAGCGATTGAAGAAAGTGGTGGGTCTCTTCTAGTGGTTGGTGTTCTTGAACAGCATGGGACATTTGAGAGAGGCGATGCCGTTGAAATCCTCAATGAGAAATCAGAACTGATAGCGCGCGGCTTAGTTTCACTTAGTTCTTCTGAACTTAAGGATTCCCTAAACAAGAACGTAAGTGAAGCAGAAAAGATGCAACTAAGTGAGATTATACATAGGGATGAGCTAGTTATCTTAAGCGAAAAGCATTACTGACGAACACGGACCGTTTGTAGAAATTCTTTTGCAGCTTTGGAACCGAAAAGTGCCGAAATAAATGTATACACAATCCCACTAGACACTAATGTAACCGGCGCTACGAAATAGGCATTCTGATCAAATAGCAAAAGAGAAATAGTTCCAGCGATTATTGCCGAAATCAAACCCGGTACTAGAAAAAACCTTCTTACTAAATGTGGATCCCTCTTAATATGAAAATGATCGGAAACTCGTCTCTTCAAGAGAAAATATTCAATCCAAGCACCAAGAGAGCTACCTAATGCTAAGCCCAAAGCGCCAAGTGGCTGTGGGGTTGTATCTAGGGCTCGCGCAAATTCTGGTAGGGGAGAGAAAGAGGGAAAATCTCCGATCCTGATAATAGAGTTACCGTCAATGGCAACACGGTCAAGCTGAAACATAAGTAGGAAACCCACGAATCCTGCTACTAGAACGCGTAATCCTGCTAATCGCGCTGGCCCTTTAACATCTCCAAACGAGTAACATAAATTCTGATAGAGCCTGCTCATTCCAGTTGCATAAAGGCCAAGACTGTATGCTGCTAAAACAATCCAAATGTAAAGCGTGTCTTCGCTTGTAAATTTGCCTCTCTCAAACAAAAAGTCCACCAAGGGTTCTCCCATTGTTATGAAAGCAATGCTGGAGAATATTAAGTAGAAGCCGATTCGTTCCGAGCTAGTTATAAATCTTGTGGTCATAGCAGAGATATCATCTCTGTCTCTAGAGAACTCGGGAAGGTCTGCAGAAATAATTGACATCACAAACAAACCGATAGGAAGCATATAAATGATTTGGGCAAGCGATAGTGCTGTAAAAGCACCGGTTGCAAGGAAACCGGCCAAGAACAAGTCGAGAAAGCCCGAGAATTGGATAACACCTCTTCCCATGACAGCCGGGAAGAATTTTGAAACTATTTCACGAACAGCTTTTGAACCTCGTTTAACTCCCAGCCTAATTGAAGGGGAAACTCTCATCACTACTGGAATTTGGACAAGGAACTGAAGCGCACCACCCACTAGAACACCCCACGCCGCTGCTTTCGCAACAGATGCATCAGACCAGCCTTGTGCCCAAGCTAATAGCGCAAAGACAATCTGGGCAGCATTCCAAAGAATAGGAGCAGCAAAGGATAAAAAGAATTTCCTGTGTGCGTTAAGGACTCCTAAACACCACGATGACAGGACAATAAAGCCCAATCCAGCCCACATTATTCTGACTAAGTTCACAGTGAGATCAAATGTTTCATCTGGAAGCAATGGGAGAAGAACTTTAGTCATTGGCCTAGCAGCAAGAATTCCTATAATTACGATTACAGAGGTAACCAGCCCAAGAAGAGTGACTATGGTGCCTGCAACCAATCCAGGTTCATCATCATTCTCCTGATCATCGATGAGGCGGGTATAAGCGGGTATAAAGGAAGCGGATAGTGTTCCTTCACCTAGTATATTTTGTAACAAACCAGGTATCTGCAAAGCTGCTTTGAAGGCGTCGGCAGCTACTCTGGTACCTAGTAACCCTGCGAAAATAAGCTCACGAATAAGACCAGATAATCGTGATAGCAGGATCCCTGCGCCGACGATCAATGCATTTCGACCACTTGGCCTATCTAGATCACTTCTTGACTTGCTGTTTTCCACAACCCAAGCCTACCTCTAAACAAACAATCAACCGAAGCAGCCACAAATACACAATTTATCCAATACAGTTCGCCTAAATAGTGGGATGCCCTCTACCCTTTAAATGGTATGTCCTATCGATTTAACGAAGTCAACAAAGTAAGGGAAGATCTCCGCTCTGTTGAGTACTTAGCTGACGATGGTATCGCTGGCATCGTCTATCTAGCTGATCGCCTCCAAAAGCCCATACTTGTTGAAGGCCCTGCTGGAACAGGCAAGACCCAACTCGCCAAGAGCGTGGCTGAGATGACTGGATCACGGTTGATAAGGCTTCAATGTTACGAAGGCTTGGATGAATCTAAAGCTTTATATGAATGGAACTATAAAAAACAACTTCTGCGGATTCAAGCAGAACGAAATGCGGATGAATCAAATTCTTGGGAGGACCTTGAAGACAATATTTTTTCCGATGAATTCCTATTGACTCGACCGCTTCTTGAGGCAATTCGTTCTGATGATCCTGTCGTGTTATTGATTGATGAGGTAGATAGGGTTGAAATTGAGACCGAGGCCTTGTTGCTCGAGATTCTTTCTGACTACCAAGTCTCGATACCTGAGTTGGGGACAATAGAAGCTAAACAAATCCCACTTGTGTTCTTGACATCAAACAATACTCGCGAACTTTCAGAGGCTCTGAAACGACGGTGCCTATTTCTCCATATTGATTATCCTGAGCTTGAGCGTGAAAGAGAGATTATCTTAACCAAAGTACCTGATATCGAAGAGAATTTAGGCGATCAAATAGCACGAGTTGTTAGAACTGTAAGGCAACTGGAACTAAAGAAAGCCCCTTCCGTTTCTGAGACACTAGATTGGGCCAGAACGTTAATTCACTTAGGTGTCGAACACATTGATGCTCAAACTGCAACTGACACAGTCAATATTCTTCTAAAATACCGTTCAGATATTGATAAAGCGATCAAAGAATTCTCCAGTGATGAAGATTTGAATTCTCCGGTGAGTAATTAATTGGAAATTGCAACTCACTCTCCGTTGCTTGAACTACTAAATGGCTTTATCGTTGAATTACGCAGCGCAGGTTTGCCGGTAAGCCTGACGGAAAATCTTGATGCAGTAGAAGCAGTGAAGCATATACCCATCGAGGATCGAGAAACATTTAAATATGCTTTAGCTGGCACTCTTGTCAAAAATCACTCCCATTGGAAGGCATTCGAAACTGTTTTTGAAGTCTACTTTTCGCTTCGCGGACAAGAATACGAATTAGTTGATGGTGAATGGGAGTCTGACGATACTGCTACCGGCGAGGAAAATCAGCAAGAAGGGCAAGTTCCGGGACAAGGCGGTAGTCAAGAAGGTTTAACGCAAGAGCAATTGGCAGAAATGTTATTTCAAGCACTTGCAAAACAGGATAGAAACTTAATGAGGACAGTTGCCCGGCAATCTGTACAGCGCTTTGCAGGAATGGAGCCAGGTAGGCCCGTGGGGGGAACATATTACTTATACAGAACACTGCGCAACTTGAACCTCGAAGAGGTTTTGGATCGCTTGCTCACTAGTAGCGCTGACAGCGATTCCGAATCAGATTTTCTAGAGGAACGTTTAAGGAAAGATGAGTATGAACACAGGATAGAAGAATTAAAAAAAGAAATTGAGGCAGAAATTCGTCGTAGGCTTGTAGCGGATCGAGGGGTTGAAGCGATGGCGAAAACACTTCGTAAACCTCTCCCAGAAGATGTTGACTTTATGCATGCTAGCCGAGAGGAGATGGTAGCTTTGCGACGCGCTATTTGGCCTTTAACCAGAAAATTGGCAGTTCGATTAGCTAGAAAGAGGCGACATGGAAGAAAAGGTCCGCTTGATTTTCGACGAACGGTTCGACATTCATTGTCCTATGGAGGAGTTCCGGCAGAACCTAAATTTAAGTACCCTAAACCCTCAAAACCAGAGATAATGGTAATTGCTGATATTTCTGGGTCCGTTGCTGCATTCGCGAGGTTCACCCTTCACCTTGTTTATGCGTTAAATAATCAGTTCTCGAGAGTTCGCTCGTTCGTTTTTATAGACGGTTTAGACGAAGTTACTGACTTCTTTGAGAATGTTGATGACATTACCGAAGCGATACACAGAGTTAATACCGAAGCGGATGTTATTTGGGTTGATGGACACTCGGACTATGGGCACGCATTTGAGATATTTGAAGAAAAGTTCGCAAAAGATATAGGACCAAAGACTACAGTCATAATCCTCGGAGATGCACGTAATAATTATCACGCATCACAATCATGGGTCATAAAAGATATCGAAGACAAGGCTCGCAAAGTCTTCTGGTTAAATCCTGAACCAAGGAGTTATTGGGACACCGGTGATTCTATCGTGGGGGAATACAGCGATTTTTGTAATGGAACGTTCGAGGTGCGGAACTTAAAGCAACTTGAAGCTTTCGTTGAGAATCTCGTCTAGCTGGCTCGTAACTCTTCAGCTACATGAAACGCTAGCTCAAGACTTTGAGAGGCATTCAGTCTAGGGTCGCACATCGTTTCGTAACGCAGAGCTAAGTCATCATCTGAAAGGTTTTCAGCGCCTCCTACACACTCAGTAACATTGTCACCAGTCAGCTCAACGTGGATTCCTCCCGCCCAAGTTCCTAATGAGCGGTGTATGTGGAAGAATTTCTTCGTTTCATCTACAACGTCAGAAAAGTTTCTAGTCTTCAATCCAGATTCGGCAGTGTATGTATTCCCGTGCATCGGGTCGCAAGCCCAAACTACAGGATGTCCGGAGTCTTGAACTGCGCTTACTAACTCGGGAAGGGCATCATCTATCACTGAGGATCCCATTCGGGTAATGAATGTGAGCCTTCCCGCCATTTGCTCGGGGTTTAATATTTCGCACAGCTTTATAGCTTCTTCCGCTGTTGCAGTTGGCCCTAGTTTACAGCCCAACGGGTTTTCTACACCTCTAAGAAATTCAATATGGGCCCCATCAAGCTGCCTCGTCCTCTCGCCGATCCACAGCATGTGAGCTGAGCAGTCGTACCAATCTCCGCTCATAGAGTCGCTTCGGGTAAGAGCTTCTTCATAGCCTAGTAAGAGAGCTTCATGACTTGTATAGAAATCAACTTCGTGCAGAGCGGGGTGATCTTCAGATGTGATACCACAAGCCCTCATAAACGCGAGGGCGTTTGTGATTCCGTCAGCTATTTCTTTGTATTGGGCTCCTGCTGGGCTGTTCGCAACAAATTGTTGATTCCAAGAGTGGACTTGCGTTAAGTCCGCAAAACCTCCGCTAGTGAAAGCTCTGAGAAGGTTTAAGGTTGCAGAGCTTTGATTGTATGCCATTAGAAGCCTTTTGGGGTCAGCGGTTCGTGCCCCTGCATTAAAATCTGTGTCGTTGACTATGTGCCCTCGGAAAGATGGAAGCTCTATGTCATCTTTCGTTTCTGTAGGGCTCGACCGAGGCTTAGCAAATTGTCCTGCGATCCGCCCTACCTTTACCACTGGCAGCCCAGTTGAGTAAGTTAGGGCAACTGCCATTTGGAGAATAACTTTGAGTTTGTCGCGTATTGAATTTGCTGAGAGCGCTGAGAAGGATTCGGCACAGTCACCAGCCTGTAGCAGAAGAGCCTCACCGTTACAGACCCGTGCAAGCTGACTTTTTAAGGTTCTTGCTTCGCCAGCAAATACTAAGGGTGGCAGTTCAGAAATTTCTTTTAGAACAGCGTTGAGTTCGTTATCATCTGGCCAATCAGGTTGTTGATCTGCAGGGAAACTAGTCCAGCTATTAGGGTTCCAATTAGTAGTCACCTACTAATTGTCTCTGTTTATTAATGAGATCACAACCAAATTGCCGATTTACATTGACAAACAGTAATTATGCGGCGTCAATGTCCATTTGATCGGGTGCGCTTTCGCGAACAATATTTACTGCTCTCTTTACGAGTCTTCTAGCAGCTTCAGCAGTCACACCTAGTTCTTCTCCTACTTCTCGGTAACTTCGTTTACGCCCATCTTGGAGTCCAAAACGTTGCTCAACAGCGTATCTTGCGCGATCATCCAGCACATTTAGTAAATCGTAAACCATTGTTTCTCGTGCTTCTTCCATCACCGCTTGTTCGGGGCCGGGGTTAACATCTGGCAGAAGATCAACAAGCTCATTGCTATCATCGTCACCAATTGTTCTATCAAGAGAAGTAGGGGTTGTGAGCCTATGCAGTCTTGCATGTTCTTCGTCGAGTTCATCTCCATCTCCGGAAACCTGCCTGAGCGCAGCTCGAAGGCTTGCAGATCTATCACCAGGTAATCTAACTAGGCTAGCTTTTTGATCAAGCGCTCTTCCTATCGCTTGACGTATCCAGAAGGTAGCGTAAGTTGAGAATTTAAAACCTTTTCGCCAATCAAATTTGTCAACTGCATGTTCTAGCCCAAGGTTTCCTTCTTGGATTAAATCTAGTAGTTCCATGCCAGCTGGCAGTGGGTATCTACGGGCTACGCTGACGACTAGTCGTAAGTTCGCTCTGATAAAGCGGTCTTTAGCCTCTGCTGCCTTGCGGTCAGCTCTTTTGAGCTCTACGCCTTTTTCGCCATCAGCAAGACGCTCTCTTGCTTCAACGCCTTTCTCGATAATCTGAGAAAGCTCACGCTCTTCTGCAGCTGTGAGAAGGGGTACTAATCCTATCTCGTTTAAGTATTGTCCTACTGAATCACTCATAATTGTCTCACTTGTTGGGGGTTTGGGGGATCTGGCGAACCAGATTTGGCATAATGCATTTAGAACTATTTCATAGTTCCTCAACGTCTGATCGGGGGGATCTGTTGATATGTCTTGCTTGGTAAAACGCTTAACGCGTATGAACAACCCAAAATTGGGCTGATCTAAAAGCATATATAACTTAATGCATATCTCGGGATAAATCAAGCATTTGTTACAAAAGGCTCAATATTGTGGGTAGTAGTTAAACCCTTCTGCATCATGTACTTATTAGTATAGCATACAAAAGTGCAGAAAAATATTAAATTAGGTGTGTTTGGAGGGTCATTTGACCCACCTCATAACGCCCATCTGGAATTGGTAAGGTCAGTGGTCGTGGAACTAGATCTCGACCATGTATTGGTAACCGTCGCCAATGATCCTTGGCAAAAAAGTGCCTCCCGTAAAATTACAGACGGCACGCATAGATTGGAGATGACAAGGCTTCTTTTCCGTGATTATAGCGACGCCACGGTTACTGACATTGAATTTGAATTAGGGGGCGAGTCCAATACAGCAGCTACCCTGCGTGCCCTTCGGTCAATGTACCAAAGTGCTGAATTTTTTTTACTGCTAGGCTACGACTCTGCGATTGGTATCGAGACATGGCGTGACCCTGACTCAATCTTGGCTCAATCCAAGGTAGTGGTTGTTGAGCGCCCAGGGTTTACCAACATGAAGTTACCTTCTATCCTCTCTTCAGCTATTCATCTTCAAGGGATTAACTTAGATATCTCCTCGGAAAGTATTCGCTCTCGACTCGAAAACGAAGAAAACATTTCATGTGTAATACCCGATGACATTAGAAACTATATTGCAGAACATGGTCTTTATCGTGAGTAACTCTTGAGGCGTAATAGAAAATTTCGGTGGTGGAATTGGGTCCTGCCCCTTGTCGTTGTGGGGTTAGGTTTGGCAGGCCTATTACTCGTTCGCGATGCAACTGATGCCATACTGGAATCTGCTGATGGGGACTTTAGTGAAGTAGTTCTTGACCCTCTAGCGCCTGGCTTTGAGAGTTACTTGAGTTCGACACCCACTCATCTGCTCGGAATCAAAGGAGTCAATGGTGAATTGGTTTCAATCGCATTGTTATCTTTATTTACAGATGACATAGGCGGGACTGCGGTTGTCTTTCCTATTGATTTGCTAATTACAGAGACTGCATCAATTGGCGAAATCTACTCAACAGTCAGCGGGTCAGAATTTATTTTTGAACTAGGGCGGTATCTAAAGTTGGGGTTTAATGCGTCATCCTTTATTACTGAGGAAGATTTAGTGGCTTATTTCGATGTAGCTACCCCTCTGACTGTTTCATTGAATGATCCACTCATTGAGCTAGATGACGGTCAGCCAAAAGTAGTCTTCGAATCTGGCCAATTGGTACTCAGCCCCTCAGATGTTTATAGGTATCTAGCATGGGAGAGCGATGATGAATCCAGTTATAACAGGTGGCTGAGGCACAAGAATTTTTGGGAATCCTGGCTTGCCTCCTTAACAGTTGATCAAACGGAGGATTTAGGAGGTGAATGGCAAGAAAAGGAATTAAATCGAATGCTTCGAGGATTAAGCTCTGGGAATGTCATCATTCAGAATCTGAATTTATTAGAAGTTGAAGATTCCAACAGATATTTGAGAGTAGAAGAAGAGTTCCTGAGCGCAATGCTTCTTGAGGTAGTTCCATTTCCTGTAGCTCCCTTCGAGACCGGACGGGCCAAAATAAAGTTGCTTGACGGAATTGGGGGAGTCGATATCGTAAACGCGTTTGTGCCGAAACTCGTCGCAGCTGGAGCGGAAATAAAGCTAATAGGGAATGCAGACCAATTCGGTGTAGACGAGAGTCTTATCACCTATTATGACGAAAGCTATTTGGATTTTGTCGAAGCTTTCAGCGCAGCTATTGGTGGCTCCAAAATCGAATTCGAACCATTACCTGAGTCTGCAGTCGATGTTATCATTTTGATAGGGGGTAACTCCATAGAATGAGTTACCATGAATGCAAGTGAGATCACCTTGGATTGACATAGCTGTAAATGCGATTAGTGACAAGAAGGGGCACGACACTCTAATTATTGATGTTGGAGATGTGCTAGGTATTTCAGATAATTTCATCATTACATCTGGAATGAATTCTCGTCAGGTTCGCGCATTGGTCGAAGAAATCGAAGCTCAAATAACCAATAAATGCGGCCCGAAACCTTTACGTATTGAGGGTAACAATGATTACCTATGGGTGCTTATGGATTATGGAGACTTTGTCGTCCATGTTTTTCATACAGATGAGCGTGACCATTATAAATTAGAGAAGTTATGGGCTGATATGCCTTCAGAGATGATTCAATAAATTAATGCTATTTTGGGTTTCTGTGTCGGGGTTCCTGAGCTAACCGATAAGGTACGGATCTAAGGGGCTATAGCTCAGTTGGTAGAGCGCTTCCATGGCATGGAAGAGGTCAGGGGTTCAATTCCCCTTAGCTCCACAAGTATGATTTGCGAAGCTTGTAAAAAAGATTATGAACCTGAGGAATCATATTGTCCCTATTGTTCAGCAGTGAACCAAACGGTCTTCAATGATGAAGAAATGATCGTGAACGATTATTTTGAGTAGCTAATAAAAGGGTGAATTAAATTGCATTTGGCTATATTGATTCTATGAAGTCAGTAACCGATGAAACCTTCAACAATGATGTAGTAATTCGTTCCGAAACGCTCCCGGTCATAGTTGATTTGTGGGCGCCTTGGTGCGAGCCATGTAAATCGTTAACACCTATCCTCGAGACCGTTGTCGCTAAAACAAATGGAGATGTAGAGCTCGTAGCGGTCAATATTGATGAAAATCCACAAATACGACAGACTTTCCAAGTGCAGAGTATCCCCGCCGTGTACGCATTTAAAGACGGGGCAGTAGTAAACGGGTTTATGGGGGCGCAAGGAGAAGATGCTGTACAAGAGTTCGTTGATAGTTTAAGACCGACTGAGCAAGATGCGATTATTGATAATTTGCTTGCAGAAGGCTCGGAAGAATCTTTGTCTGAGATCCTCTTAGCAGTCCCTGACCATGTTGAAGCAGTCACTGCACTTGCGACAATATTTGTTGATAGCGGTAGAGTTGACGAAGCACTAGCACTTCTTAAGAGAATCCCCGAAAGTTCCGAGACTAGAAGAATTGAAGCTTTGGCAAGAACCGGCGATGTCCCACCTGAAGAAATTATCGAGAGGCTTGAATCTCTTCTTGAACATGTCACTGAAAATGATGAAGCTCGTAAAGAGTTCGTTGACCTTTTGGATGTTCTTGGTTCTGAGTCTGAGGAAGCAAATAGTTTCAGAAGAAAACTTGCTTCGAAACTATTCTAGTTCTTCATCTAATTGTGTGGTGTAAGATCTACCCGTGAGCAAATTCGATAACGTCTATTTAATACGAGGCGATGAACCCTCAATTGTTAGTCGTGAATTAGAGAAACTAACAATCTCACTCCTTGAGAATGAGGATAAATCATTAGTAGTCGAAGAGCTACTGGAGGATGATTATCAAACTGATTCTGAAATTTATTCAGTCGAATCTCTAGTAAGCGCTATTCAAACAGTCCCGTTTCTAACCAGAAAGAGAATTGTAATCGGTCGTGACTTCGCCCGCTTTTCTAAAAAAGAGGATCTAGAAACCCTATTTGCTTATATGAAGGACCCGATTGAGACTAACTGCCTGATACTTGTTTGGGAGAAAGGGCCGAAACTACAAAGAGCTAACCAAATACCTAAATCTTTAATTGAGGCAGTTAATGGTTGCGGAGAAGTGATTGATGTTCGTGTTGGCCGAAAGGTTAATGGCTGGATTAGGGAACAAGTAGGTGAATCATCAATCATGCTGGACGAGGCATCTATAACGCTGTTGGAGAAGAGTGTTGGTGAAGAAATTGCCCGGATTCCAGCGATATTGGCAACTCTAGAATCGGTCTTTGGAAGCGGCTCGGACCTGCAGTCATCTGATATCGAACCATACATAGGGCAAGCAGGGAATGTCGTGCCATGGGAATTGACCGATAGAATTACTTCTGGAAATGCGGCATCAGCGCTTGGAATACTTACAAGGATGCAAGGAAATGGAGCGCAGCATCAAATGCAAATTCTGGGTTTCCTATCAAATCACTATTTCCGAATTCTTCAACTGTCTGGTAGAAGCGGAGTGACTTCAGAAGAAGCCGCAAACCTGTTGGGAGATAAGTCAGCTTACAGGGCCAAGAAGACCTTATCCGAGGCAAATAGGCTGGGGCCCGAAAAATCTAAGCGGGCTATTCAACTACTTGCGGAAGCCGATGTGAACCTCAGGGGCGGGACTGGAGTACCAGCAGAGACTGTAATGGAGGTTCTCGTAGCCAGATTGTCCTCTCTTTACAAAAGGTAGAAACTAGCTTTCTAGGGAGTTTAACTTTCTGGAAAGGCGACTTTTCTTCCGTGCTGCGGTATTTTTGTGCAGAATTCCTTTGGCTACTGCTTTGTCAATTTTCTTAACAGCTTCCTGTAAATCCTCTGAACTTGTTTCGCCCGATTCAGCATTTTTTAAAGCAGTTTTGACTCGAGAGTTGATCTCGGAACGAATTCCTTTATTTCGAAGACGCCTCTTTTCATTCTGACGGTTTCGTTTTATTTGACCTTTGATGTTTGCCACGTTTTGCCCTTGTAAAATAGTTCTTATGATCAGGTTGCTATTAATTAGGTAATAGCATAACTAGATATTGTATGGTACCGAAGGCAAGCTAAAAAAGTACACTTAACTGCAAGAACTCAAATGAACCAAGAAAAAATACGAAACATCGCAATAATAGCTCACATTGATCATGGTAAGTCTACTTTAGCTGACCGGATGCTCGAGTTATGTGGTGCTGTAGACCCTCGGCAGATGCGCGCTCAATACCTTGACTCAATGGAGCTGGAGAGAGAGCGCGGAATTACAATAAAACTCCAAAGTGTTCGGTTGCAGCATAAAGAAACTACTATCAATCTGATCGATACACCCGGACATGTTGATTTCGGGTATGAGGTTTCCAGGTCATTAGCTGCTTGCGAAGGAGTGATACTTCTGGTTGACGCTGCGCAGGGAATAGAAGCACAAACTTTGGCTAACACCTTTCTTGCTCTAGAGAATGACCTCGAGATAGTAGTTGCGTTAAATAAAATTGATTTGCCTGCCGCTGAACCTGATCTTTATGCCTCAGAGCTAGAGCAGGTTCTTGGTATCAAGTCAGATGAGATTTTACGTGTCAGCGCCAAGACCGGTGAGGGCGTTAGTAAGTTGTTGGACAAAGTTGTTGAGAAGGTTCCTTGCCCTGAGGGAGATATTAGTGCGCCTCTTCAAGCATTAATCTTTGATAGTCACTATGATCAATATCGCGGAGTTGTGAGTTCTATTCGTATTGTAAACGGTGAAATTTCTCAAGGCGAGAAAGTTCATTTTATGCAACGTGGCACAGGGGCAATCATAGAAGAGATAGGCGTGCGAACTCCTGATTTGAAGACCGTGAAGTCCTTAGCTGCTGGTGAAGTGGGTTATTTAATTGCAGGCATTAAGGACGTGGGCGAGGCACGTTCCGGAGAAACAATTACTTCCGCAGGAGTGATGGCTGAGATGCCCTTAGAAGGTTATCGGGAGCCTAAGCCAATGGTATTTAGCGGGCTGTACCCAATGGATGGGGATGACTACCCGACACTTCGCGATGCTTTGGAGAAGCTTCGATTAAATGATTCCAGTTTCACCTACGAGCCAGAGACATCAAGTGCTCTGGGGTTTGGTTTTCGGTGTGGGTTCCTTGGTTTGCTTCATATGGAAATAGTTAGAGAACGTTTAGAAAGAGAATTTGATTTAACTCTTATTTCCACTGCCCCTTCTGTTGAGTACCGTTTGACTTTAACCAATGGTCAGGTTGAATACGTTGATAATCCGAGTGATGTCCCGCAAAGTAATAATATGTCCCAGATTGAAGAACCTTATTTGCTGGCATCGGTTATAACTCCTAGTAGCTATACCGGAACTCTGATGGATCTATGCCAAAGCAGGAGAGGGGAATTAGTAAAGATGGAATATCTCTCACCTGAGCGTGTTGAGCTTTCATATAGGCTCCCGTTAGCTGAGGTTGTGTTGGACTTCTTTGACCAAATGAAAAGCAGAACACAAGGCTATGCAAGTATGGA
>CAJWRY010000019.1 GCA_913046155.1 uncultured Candidatus Nemicrothrix sp.
ATTCAATCCATTCTCCACCATATTCAATATTATCAACAACATAACTTGAAGTTGCTGTATATAGAGTACCTGAAGTATTTTCACCAGAAGTGATACTATCTGTCACCATATCTATAGTACTGTTATTAACATCTAATTGTAAGTAAAGATCTTGCAATCCAATAATATCATTTGAATCTGGAATTGCTTCGATTTCAACAACGTTATCTGATTTAATAGTTGAAAGTATACGTATTGTATCTATAAGAATTTCACCAATATCATATTTCACTGTTCCAGCGTTATTATTAACTATTTCAACAGCTCCTGTGTTACTTAATCGGAAAATAATCAATCTACCAGTTTTTTCATCAACATAGGTATCTGTAAAGTAACAAACACCACGAATTCCGTCTACAACAAATCCTGTAGACTTTATATTGTAACCTTTGTTACGATTATGGAATTTATTACCATAACACAATTCATACTGAGCAAAATTAGCTGTATCAACGTCTAAATTACGTCTAATGATAACTTTTGTGATATTTGAAGTTACTGCAGAACTACTATCATCAACTATCTTTAAATGATCTATGTCAGAAAATACTAATCTTGAAACTAAACAGATTGGTGATTCAGTAAATATAGAAACAGATATTATAGGTAAGTATATTGTTAGGTTTATATCGGAGAGTGATAATTATGAAGATATAAGTTCAACATTGATTAAAACATTAAATAATTTAGGATTAAGTTAATTTGAAAAATGATTTCCAACATATTGAAAATGCTATATTAGAGTTCCAAAAAGGTAAAATGTTAATTGTAGTTGATGATGAAGATAGAGAAAATGAAGGAGACCTGATTATCGCCGCCGATTCAGTCACCGCCGAAGATATGGCTTTCATGGTCAAATATACAAGCGGAGTTGTGTGCTGCGCTATTACAAATGAACGAGCGGATGCTCTTCACTTACCACTTATGGTTGCAAACAATACCGAAGCCATGGGAACAGCTTTCACAATTTCTGTAGATGTAGCTGAAGGAACAACCACAGGTATTTCAGCAAGCGATAGATCACTTACATGCAAAGCGTTAGCTGATCCAGAGGTCGCTGCGAGTGGTTTCGCTAGACCTGGACATGTCTTTCCGTTGCGAGCTCGAGCAGGTGGTGTCCTAAAGAGAGCTGGCCATACCGAAGCAGCTGTCGATTTAGCTACAATGGCTGGATTGGCACCGGCTGGCGTGCTGTGTGAAATCGTTTCAGATGACGGCACTATGGCTCGCTTGCCCGAGCTAATAGAATTCGCAAAGACTCACAAGATTCCAATAATATCAATTGCAGATATGATCAGATATCGGAATCGCCACGAGAGGCTCGTTGAGCGTTTCTCATCCGCGAGAATACCTACTAAATATGGAGACTTCTCGGCCCATATCTACAGAAGTTCATTAGATGAGGTTGAGCACTTAGCTTTCGTGTACGGAGATTTAAATACTGATGAACCGCCTTTGGTTCGTGTTCACTCTGAATGCTTGACAGGTGACGTCTTAGGCTCACTTCGTTGTGACTGTGGCTCGCAGCTAGATACAGCTATGAAGCTCGTTGCTGAAAACGGTAGTGGGGCAATCGTCTACTTGCGTGGTCATGAAGGACGCGGAATAGGCCTAGGGCACAAAATGAGGGCCTACGCCCTTCAAGACGAGGGATTAGATACGGTTGACGCTAACGTCGCCTTAGGCTTTTCTCCTGATTCTCGAGAGTATGGGATTGGCGCTCAAATTATCGCCGATCTCGGAATTCAGAAAATGAGAATCTTAACCAACAATCCGAAAAAATACGGTGGCCTTCAGGGATACAATTTGGAAATCGTAGAGCGCGTGCCACTCGTAAGCGGACTGAACCCAGAAAACGTTCGGTATCTAAAAACAAAAGAAGAACGAATGGGACACCTGATGGACAATAGCGACACGTTAAAGGACAGTAAATGACGCCCGAAAACTCTGAAAGCAATCAAAATCAATCTTTATCTATCGCCATCGTAGCTGGAAAGTTCAATTTAGAGATCACTGAAAGACTGATTGACGGAGCGAAATCTTATCTTGAATCGCAGGGCATCGCCCCAGATTCGATACACACTTACTGGGTTCCCGGCGCCTTCGAGATCCCATTTGCGTGCAGTGCCATTGCAAAGAACGCAAGTGTAGATGGGATAGTAACGCTAGGTGCTGTAGTCAGGGGTGGGACTCCACACTTCGAGTTTGTAGCCGGCGAATGTGCAAGAGGAGTTCGTGAGGTAAGTATTGACACCGGTATTCCAATAGCATTTGGAGTCCTAACAACTGACACTTTAGAACAAGCTCATCAACGGTCAGATATTTCTTATGTTGACCACGACGGCTCAACGGGAGATAAGGGATCAGCAGCGGCCTCGGCTGTTTTTGAAATGATTAACTTAGTCAGGGCGCTAAACGCCTGACATTATTATCGCCGCTGATGCTAATCCGAGTTCAAGAATACCGTCACTAACGACGGCATCCCCTACCGAAAACTTGATATCGGACATTTCTTTTCCTAGCTTCAATTTCTCACTTTGCTCCCCAACATTAATAGCGCAGACGATATCAGCTCTCGTAAATGCAATGACCGAAGAGTCCCGAGAGGTAATCCATTTCAACTGCGAGTTAGGATCTAACCGCTCTGCCCGAAGTTGAAATAATTCCTTATATTTGAATAACGTCGACCCTTCATCAAACTTCTGGGAATCCACCGTCTCCTCTTCTGACCGATCGCCCATTGGAAGCCAAGGTTTGCCAGTGGAAAAACCGAAATTCTCCCCAACGTGCCAAGGGATCGGAGACCGTGCGCCATCTCTTCCATCAGAGCCATCTTCGTTCCTGAGCGCAACAGGATCAGCTTGATCCTCTGGCTTAACTAGGATGCTCTCCAAACCGAGCTCATCCCCTTGGTAGATAAATGGAAGCCCAGGAAGAAATAATAGAAGGACTGAGTATGCTAGCGCTCTTTGTTTCCCTTCTTTCCCTCCTCCGAAACGTGTAGGTGCTCGAGGGTCATCATGACTGCTTAGCGCCCAAGAGAGATCCTCAGGGGCAGCATCAAGAGCATCACGGAAAGTATCCCACATAGGTTCAGGAGACCAAGGAACATGCATGGGTGCGAAATAGAAAGCTCTATGCAAAGAATCCTTTGATGCAACATAACGACTTACTTTATTGGGATCATTATCACGCAGGTATACCTCTCCCAAAAGTAGCGCATCATTTTCATCAGCTACTTTTCTCCAACGTTGATAGATTTCAATATTCCCAGACTGGTCAAGATCATAACGATGATCGTATGAGGCGAAAATCTCCCGAGGACTCATGTCTTTATGTAATGGGAACCGGAGCGGATTGTCTGCCATAAGCATATTTTTTACAAGGCCTTGTGCTACATCTATTCGAAACCCATCAACATCCCTTGAAAGCCAGAATTTGAGAATATTATCAAATTCTTTCACTACATTCGGGTTGTTCCAGTTCAGATCTGGTTGCTCTGGAAGAAATAGATGTAGATAATATTGTTCAGTTAGCTCATCAAATGTCCATGCTGAACCCCCAAAGTGGGAAACCCAGTTATTAGGCGGGCCACCATTTTGTGACGGGTCCCTCCAGTGATAGAAACCCCTCTTATCACTGTCTATAGATGACCTAGAATCAACAAACCACTCGTGCTGACTTGATGTGTGATTAGGAACCAGATCTATCAGTAGCCGCATACCAAGTCTGTGCACTTCGGCAACGAGGCAATCAAAATCTTCTAAAGTTCCGAATATAGGATCAACATCACAATAGTTACTCACGTCATAGCCAAAATCTGCCATTGGAGAGGGATAGAATGGCGATACCCAAACTAGATCAACACCTAACCATGCTAAGTAGTCAAGTTTTGATACTAGTCCTAGCAGGTCGCCGATTCCATCGCCGTTACTATCAGCAAAAGACCTAATGTACACCTCATAGCCGATCGCCCCGTCCCACCAACCAGAGTTACCTTTGCCTAAAGTAAATTTACTCACCTCTTTATCATCCAGATCCCATGCGGTTCGTGTAGGTAATGCGAGAGAACTTTCGTCTCAACCAAAACAAACCCTAGCCTTTTAGCAACAGATTGGGACCGATGATTATCCGGCAAAATGGTACTGAAGAGACAATCCTCGTCTAGATCTTCGAATGCATACCTAATAGACTCTGCTCCGGCTTCCGTAGCGTAGCCCAAGCCCCATTTGTCTGGATGAAGTGCCCAGCCAACTTCAACCCCTGGCCAATCTTCGCGTTCTGGGTTATGCAAACCCGCTCTTCCTATCAATGTCCCTGATTCTTTATCTTCTAAAGCCCAGTTTCCAGTTCCTCGAAGTTCCCACTGACCGCGCCACCAAGCCATTTCAAACCAAGCTTCAGGCCTTCCCTTACCATCAGGGATGCGAAGACTCTCTCGCAATTCGGGGGTATCCATCATCGCAGCATAACTATTCAGGTCATCATCACGAAATGGCCGCATAATCAGCCGTTCTGTTTCAAGCGTAGGGCAGGAAGTCACCGTTTAGCCCTGCTCATATTCAGTTCAGGTTCCGAAATCTATGACAGCACGCACGACTTCGCCGTTTTTCATTGCTGTAAAGCCATCATTAATTTCATCCAATGTAATGGTGCGAGATACCATTTCGTCAAGTTTAAGTCTGCCGCCGAGATATAGATCGCATAAGTGCGGCATATCAACTTTGAAGTTATTAGAGCCCATTATTGAACCCTGAAGGCGTTTAGCCGACAAGAAAAGGTCCGCACCAGGTATTTCGAGGTTTACACCTGGAGGGATCATTCCCATAATGGTCGCTAAACCTCCAGCCCTAATCATACCGTAGGCTTGTTCAGCAGTTTGTTTAAGCCCTATGGCCTCAAAGCTATAGTCCACCCCGCCACTTGTGAGTTCGAGGACCTGTGCTACGGGATCACCATCATTGGGATTGACTGTATGGGTAGCTCCTAATTGTGTTGCCCAGTCAAGCTTTTGCTGTTCCAAGTCAACAGCTATTATCTGCCTGGCGCCTGCTAGATGAGCACCTTGAATAGTAGATATTCCGACACCTCCGCAGCCAACGACCGCAACGGTTGAGCCTGGTTTAACCTCTGCACTGCGAAAAACAGCACCGACCCCCGTTGTGACTCCGCACCCGACCAACGCCGCTCTATCAAGGGGCATATCATTGCTGATTTTAACGACTCCGTTCTGATGCACGAGCATCTCTTCTCCGAAAGAACCTATACCCGTAAACTGGTTCACTTCTGCGCCATCATGGTCGGTAATTCTTGGCTGGTTTCCAGGTTGGCGGCCTTGTACTTGTTGTCTCTCTGAACAGATATAGCTGTGCCCCGTCAAACAGCGTTCGCAGTAGCCGCAGAACATTGATAGACAAGTAATCACATGATCACCAGTCTGGATACCGACAACGTCCTCACCTACAGCTTGAACGATCCCTGCAGCCTCATGACCTAGAAGCATGGGGTACATAGCTAAAAAAGACCAACTTCCATCTATGAAGTGAAGATCACTGTGACATAGCCCTGAAGCAACTGTCTTGATCAGCACCTCATTACGGTCAGGTTTATCGATTGTGACGTCCTCAATATTTAAAGTACCACTGTCATCTCTTAGGATTGCTGCCCTCATCAAAACTCCTTTGGGTGATGCTTGCACTTTAGCGCAATATTCGAGTTGATAACAGTGTCTAAAAGAACCTGCTTAATCAACAACCTCAAGTATTCTCTCAACAATAGATTCCAATAACTCAGGACTTGTAGCGAAATTAAGGCGCGCATATGAGTGGCTTTGAGGGCCGAACTTACTTCCAGGCTCTAAAGCGACTCGACCTTTCTCAAGGATGACTTTTGATGGGGCCTCAGAAATATTGGTGTTAGAAAAATTTAACCAAGCCAGATAAGTAGCTTGTGGTGAATCCATCTTTATGTTCGTCCCAGCAAATGATTTAGTCAAGAAGTCTCTATTCTCATGTAATTGCTTCAGGGTATTTCGTAGCCAAGGTTTACCAGACTCCCATGCAGCAACTGTTGCCGCAGCCCCAAAAGAACTCGGTTGGCCAAAGTAATGCTCAGGTAGCGCTGAAAGTTTTTGCCTAATTGATTCTTCTCCAATGTGTGCTACCGAACATCTAGCTCCTGCAAGATTAAAAGTCTTGCTTGCAGACCCTACCGTAACAATGCGCTCTCGAACCTCTTGCCCGTGCGCCGCAAGAGACCTATGCGGTTTACCATCGAATATGAGATCCGCCCAGATTTCATCACTTATTACCAATAAGTTGTGCTTGATTATAATTTCAGAAAACTCTGCAACTTCATCCTCAGAAAAGAGGTGTCCAGTCGGATTATGCGGTTGACAGAATAAAACAACTTTAATTTCTGATTTAGCTAATTCGTTAAACCGCTCTATATCAATCGTCCAGCCCTCTTCTAGCAGCGGGATATCTATTAGCTTACGTCCTGCGCTTTGAACCGCCTTGGCAAAGGGATGATAGACAGGTGAGAATAAAGCCACCCCATCATTTGGTTGTGTATGTAAGACCATTACAGCTTCGAGTGCATGTATCGAAGATGTAAAGATAGTGCAGTGAGCCTCAGGTAGTTCAAGGCCATCTCGGCTGAAGATCCAATTCGTCCAAGCTGGTATCAGACGGTCAACATGATCGAATTTATAGCCGAAGTCTTTAAGATCCACCATTTCTTTTAAAGCTTCATAGGACGAGTTTGGAGGCTCAAAATCCATATCGGCTACAAATGCCGGAAGAATTTCTTTTTCATACTTACTCCATTTCATTCCTTTTATAGAATGCAATCGATCAAGATCTACGTGTAATGAATCATTCATTAGAACACATTCAAGAGCCGTATCTATTCTCAAAAGAGATGTTAACTACAACCACTGGTAGTTCCGCAACTTTGGCATGTGAAACAACTGCCAGATCTTTGCATAGCTGTTCCACATTGCATGCAGAATGGTGCGTCAAAGCTGACGAATTCGTTATCAACTTCAATTTCTTGGGATGGGGGGTCTGGGAAAATATTTACCTGTTGAGCTGAGGCTTCTGCTACCTCTTCCACGCCCGGCAAAGTTGGCTGCATTCTCTCATCGCTAGTGACTATATTTAACGATTTTCGTCTCGAGGTTGGTAAGTACTCTACTGCTAACCGTCGAAAGAGATAGTCAATGAGGCTTGATGCTATTCGCAATTCGGGGTCATCAGTGATGCCGGCAGGCTCAAACCTCATTCCAACAAACGCGGAAACATAAGCGTCTAGCGGGACACCATATTGCAGGCCATGACTAACAGCCATTGCAAATGCGTCCATTATCCCAGCCAAGGTACTCCCCTGCTTGCTTACGCGAATGAAAATCTCTCCTGGCCGCCCATCAATATACTCCCCTACAGTCACGAAACCCTTACAGTCAGCTACACGAAACTCAAAAGTTTTGCTTGAACGAGAACGGGGCAAGCGCTCTCGTTGAGGGCGTTTAACATGAACCCCAATAGATTTCGCAATACTAGTTGGTGAAGTTTCTTCGCTACCATCAACAGTCAAAGGTTGAGCAACTTTGCAGTTATCTCGATAAATCGCAACAGCCTTTATTCCAGACTGCCATGCTTCTTTGTATAAATCTTGAACATCATCTACCGAAGCAGATTGCGGTAGGTTAACGGTTTTAGAAATAGCTCCAGATAAAAATGGCTGAACAGCCGCCATCATTTTTATATGACCCAATGGCTCAATCCAATTATCACCCATGGAGCAGGCAAAGACTTTCAAATGCTCTTTCTTGAGGTGAGGAGCTTCCTTTACACTTCCTGTTCGCTCTATACAATCAATTATCTCATCTCGTTGTATCAAGTCATACCCTAGTGTCTCTAATGCTCTTGATACCGTTTGGTTAACGATTGACATTGTTCCGCCGCCAACTAAGGTCTTCGTCTTTTTCAAACCAAGGTCAGGCTCAATCCCTGTTGTATCGCAATCCATCATGAAACTGATAGTTCCTGTCGGGGCGAGAACGGAAACTTGAGAGTTGCGAACACCGCTTTGTTCGGAGAACCGTATTACGTTACCCCATACCTCAACAGCAGCAGCACGAAGCGCAGGTGGGACCGCCTCGTTGACAGGGATATGAGCGATTGCTTCTCTGTGTGCGTTAAGCACAGACAACATAGCCTCTTTATTTAGTTCGTATCCTTCAAATGGGCCTAATCTCGCAGCAATCTGAGAAGAGGTTTTATATGCCTCCCCAGTCATTATCGCAGTGATGACCGCTGCTAGGCTCCTCGCTTCATCAGAATCATAAGCAAGACCCAACGCCATTAACAAGGCGCCTAGGTTTGTATAACCAAGACCCAATTGGCGAAACTTTTTGGCATTATCACCTATCATTTCTGTGGGGTAATCAGACGGAGATACCAGTATTTCTTGAGCGGTGATCATGATTCGCACCGCATGTCTGAATCCATCAACATCAAATTCATTATCGTCGTTTAAGAAACTCAATAGATTTAATGAGCTCAAGTTGCACGCAGAGTTATCTAAGTGGACATACTCACTACAGGGATTACTCCCATTAATACGCCCACTTACTGGAGTCGTATGCCACCTATTGATAGTCGTATCAAATTGAAGACCAGGATCGGCACATTCCCAGGATGCTTGAGCTAGTTGCTCAAACAAATCTTTAGCTTTAACTACTTTTACTACTTGACCGGTTGTTCTAGCTTTTAATTCCCAATCTTCGTTATTTAGAACTGCCTCCATGAAATCATCGGATACTCGAACAGAATTATTGGCATTCTGATATTGCAAAGAGAACAGGTCTTTTCCATCAATTCCCATATCGAAACCTGCGTCGGTAAGTGCGCGAGCCTTCTTTTCTTCTGTAGCCTTTGCCCAGATGAATTCTTCAATATCGGGATGATCAACATCTAGCATTACCATCTTTGCGGCACGGCGCGTAGTTCCTCCGGATTTGATAGTTCCGGCACTAGCATCGGCGCCTCGCATGAAGCTTACTGGACCACTGGGAGAGCCTCCGCCTGAAATTTCCTCTGAACTAGCTCGAATTCGGCTTAGATTAGCCCCAGACCCGGATCCACCTTTAAAGATTTTTCCTTCTTCAACATACCAGTTAAGAATACTGTCAATAGTGTCATCTACAGAAAGAATAAAACAAGCGCTACTTTGTTGCGGGACACCTGGTACCCCAATATTGAACCAAACAGGAGAGTTAAAAGATGCCTTTTGGACTAGCAATAGTGACATCAGTTCATCAGCGAAAACACCTTTTTCATCATTGCTAGCAAAATACCCACCCTTGTCTCCCCAGTTAACTATCTGATTCACGACACGGTTCAAAAGCTCTTTTAGCGACGCTTCCCTATGTTCTGAATCTAATGCACCCCAAAAGTATTTCTGAGTCACGATATTGCTTGCATTGAATGACCAGTCCGTCGGGAACTCTACATCCTTTTGTTCAAATACAATTGAATCATCTTGCCAGTTAGCGATGGTCACATCTCGTTTTTCCCATTTGACCAACATAAATGGATTTGATTCCCCATCAGTTAGGCGTCTGCTGAACCCTATTGACGGTGACTCTCTGTCTTCTTTCATAGTATGTATGCCTCTTTGAATCTAACTACTGCGAGTGTTGTGACGGACCTGCTCCAAAGACAGGTTGGAAGTACTGCTTGATAATTTTCATTTCGGAACTTCCAAGCAAAGAGATGTGCAAGAAGTAAGCAAAGCTGTCTTTTGCATTTCAATCTGCCACCATTCCGCCAATAGGCGTTTAGATCCGTCACTGAAATGTAATCTAGCTAAAGTGGACTGTGGATTACTATAGGAATTCAATGGGGATTTCTTTGTGGAAATACTTATGTTTTTTCCACAGATAGAAGAGGAGACACGACGATTAAAGCAAATATAAGTGAACTCAGAGAGATTTATCTCAGCGACAGAAGAAGTCATAAGGATAATAAGCCTTGGGTTATGTTGAACATGATTGCCTCCTCGAACGGGTTAGCTACTCTTGATGGCCTCTCAGGGAAACTTGGTGGCGATGAAGATCGAGAACTGTTCAAGACTTTAAGAGGTATGGCTGACTTTATTTTAGTTGGACTCAAGACAGTTCTAGAGGAAAGATACAACCCGCCTAAATTAGATAACGAATTGGCAGCGTTTCGTGAGAGTTCCGGGAAAGACAGATTACCTCGGGTGGTCGTTGCAAGTAACAGTTTAGAAATAGATCCAGGAATTCCTCTTTTTGCATCGGAACTGTACTCTCCTATCTTGGTCACTTCTGAATCATCTCCATTGAATAAGCGGCAGAGCCTTGCGAAGAAATACGACATTGTCTTATCTGGAGAAGAACGGGTTGATTTTAGGGAAGCTATTAATGCTTTAACTGAAGGAAAGGGAGGGATTGTCTTAGTGGAGGGAGGCCCCTCTATCAATAAGCAGTTGGTTGCTGCAGACCTCTTTGACGAATTATGTATCACCGTTAGCCCATTCCATTCAAATGATGCGAGTGGGGAACTAGTTACTACGGACAAAAGCTATCCTGATGGGGATATGGAGGAAGCAAGAAGGATTGAAGTAAATGATTACATCTTTTATCGCTATCTTCGGAAAAGATGATTTCAAATGAATCTCGCTAATCGTTGACTCTTTCAAATACTTGCTATCAGTTGCTTAGGATTAATCTTTGCCCGATATAGAGATTGCTTCCTCCATTTAATTCCGCAAGCCGATCAATGGTGTCTCTGGGGTCTCCATCTGCATCGAAGGTCATAGCAATAGACCAGAGAGTGTCGCCGGACTGAACGACATAAATTTCTTGTGGAGCGTTGGGAGATATATCTGCTCCTACAATGTCGTTATTCAGCCCGGCAACATGAGCTAATATCGTCCAAACAAGTGCGCCAATAATAGAGAGAATGGTTCCTGCTACCACTCTGCGAATTCCGTATCGATACTTACGAGGCTTCACTGAGTTAGATCTGTTATAGGGGAAATCTCTTGGAGGGTCTACGGGATATACAGTATTAGGGCTATCAACGATAAAGGGAAGTCGATTATTGTAGCTTTCTTCTAATTTGGGGTTGAAGTTAAGTGTGTTCTGCATATTCTGATCCTCTCAGAGCGGTGTGACATTTCTTCTTTAATTACTTGACACCGAACAATTGTTCGGCGAACATTAGTTCTACGAACATATGTTCAACTGTAACCGAACATATGTTCGATTACAACCTTGTAATTTAGTTTCATATACCAAAGGAGCTTTATGTCCGCGAATGAGCCAACCCCCCGCCAAAGGAAAATTCTCGAATTCATTGACCAAACGATAAATGAGAATGGCTTCCCACCAACTGTAAGAGAGATAGGTAAAGCGGTAGGCTTAAACTCCCCAGCCACAGTACACACGCACCTAAGTACTCTCCAAGAACGCGGTTACATTCGTCGAGACCCAACAAAGCCCAGAGCGATTGAAGTACATTGGGATGCTGGCTCAGGAGCTATCATAGATCGAAGACCAGTTACCCATGTACCTGTGATTGGCGATGTCGCTGCTGGGACGGGGGTCCTAGCAGCCGAAAACATTGAAGAAGTAATGCCTCTGCCTTCAGATTTCACTGGCGAAGGAGAACTCTTCATGCTTCGTGTGAGGGGAGACTCAATGATCGAACTTGGAATTCTTGATGGCGACTTCGTCGTCGCTTCAAAACAACCAACGGCAAACGAAGGTGACGTAGTAGTAGCTGGTATCCCAAATGATGAGGCAACGGTCAAAAGCTTCAGTCAAAGTAACGACCAGGTTATTCTCACCCCGGCAAATTCCACAATGTCACCGATGCGATTTGCTGCGAATGAAATAACTATCTATGGAAAGGTCGTCTCCGTCCTTCGAAAACTTTAGACACCTTCAGTGATAATTTGCTTCAACGCTAAATAACATTGATCAATTGATGAGCGCTCTACTTGTTCATTGCTTGTGTGCGCCAAGGTAGCATCTCCAGGCCCAAAGTTAGCCGCTGGGATCCCTTTTTGGTCAAAGAAAGCCACGTCTGTCCATCCCAATTTTGCTTGCACATTGAGTTGATGCGATTCAATCATTGAAGCAAGTATCGGATTAGATAGTCCTGGTTTAGCTGGAGGGGCAGCATCTACTACTTTGAGTTCGTCCGCAGGCTCCATGAAAGGTTCTAGCAGGTCTCTAATCTCTTTCTCAGCGATATCAAGACTCCGGTCTGGGGCCACGCGGTGATTAATTGTCAAAGTAGTCGAATCAGGGACAACATTTCCTGCTATTCCTCCCTCAACTTTCACTACTTGCAGTGCTTCTCGGTATTGACAACCTTCAATTACTGGATTTCGGCTTTCATAGTCTTCTATCGCAGTCAATACGCCTGATAGCCTGTGGATCGCATTCCTGCCCATCCATGGCCGAGCTGTGTGAGCTCGTTCTCCTTTCAGTTCAAGCGTAAATCTCATTGTTCCCTGACACCCTGCTTCAATATTTCCCGAGGTAGGTTCACCAAGGATCGCTAGGTCAGCAATGAGTAATTCAGGTTGATTAGCTTCTATTTCAAGCAGTCCATTGTGCTTATGTGCAACTTCCTCGCGAGCATAAAAGACATACGTCATATCGACTGCACTATCTGGAACATTGAGGGCCAAGGATAGCATAATAGCGATTCCGCCTTTCATGTCGGCAGATCCTATTCCCCAAATAGAATCCTCCGATAGCCTAATTTGATCATTTCCTTGGGCGGGAACGGTATCGGTATGTCCACCTAATAGGAGACGCATCCCTTTTGTGTCACCTGTTTTAGCGACTATATTGTCGCCGATTCTGGTGACATCTAACCACGGAGCTTCGGATAACTTATGTGCGACAAAATCTACTATTTCTTTCTCTTGAAAGCTCTCTGACGGAATGCAAACCAACTCATGAGTCAATTTGAAGAGATCCGTAAGTTCAGTCTTATCCTTCAACATACATATATCCTACTTGTTCTTTCAAGACAAATGTGTGTGAATTCTGTCCTTGAGTAAGGTAATCACCGGTTCAGGTTGGACTGCAGCAATACGGATTTTTTTGGAGCAATTCGATCCAAAAAAATCTCCTGGAGTTACTAGTACACCAAACTCATCAGCGAGTTCAGAGACGATATCCCAGCAGTTAAGTTCATCCTTTCCTGCCCAAAGGTAAAACGCACCTTCAGGGGTATTCACTGAATAACCCAACTTCTGGAATAAGTTTGATAGTACCATGAGCCTGCTTTTATATACATCTCGCTGCTGATCTACGTGAGTATCCTCACTCCAAGCAAGTGCGGATGCAGCTTGGACAGGACCAGGAATCATCTTTCCGCTATGTTTTCGGACTTCACTAAGCCAATGGACGATGTTTGGATCGCCGGCATAGAATCCGGATCGAATACCCGCCAAGTTTGAGCGCTTGGATAAAGAATGGACTGCGACTACACCTTCGCTTCCATGATGCAATATTGTCGAAGGTTCTTGTTTCCAAATAAATTCTACGTAGCACTCATCGCTGAAGATGGGGACGTCGTTGTTTCTTCCCCATCGAACTAACGATTGAATATCCTCCAAGACACCAGTTGGATTACATGGTGAGTTAATCCATAGCAGCAGAGCTCTTTCTACATCTTCTTGATCCACCTTTGATAAATCAAGTCTTAAATTCTTATCGACTGGCACCGGAACTGCTCGGCACCCTGCTAATTCTGCACCCATTGCATACGACGGGTAACTAATCGCAGGATAAAGTACTGTATCTTTTTCTGGTGTTTTCAGTCGAAGGTCACTTGGGGCGGAAGCAACAAATTCTTTTGTCCCAATGCATCCCGCAATGCTCTCGCTATATCCAGGTTTGACGTTCAGTCTCCTAGTAAGCCAAGCTCGACATGCACTGAGGTATTCTTCTGAACCAGTGGACTTTGGATAACTTCTTTCAGATTTAGAATTCGATAGTATTTTGACCACATCCTGTGGCGGATGATCGCATGGCGTGCCTACAGAAAGGTCAACCAAACCACCGAGATGCCTTCCAGCAATTTCTTTGTGCGGTTCCAACAGGTCATATGGGTATGGGGGAAGTTTAAATTGTTTCACTCGTTACCCCTCTTATGTGATTCCGAAGCCGAGCTTGGGCATATTCGTCAAGCCTTGCTCGCATGACAAGTGTATCGCCCTGAACATCTTCAATGAGTACCTGAGCTTCGCGGTGAACTTGCGCTATCAAATCGCCTCTTGATAGCGGTATCGCTAATTCATATACCTCGAGCTTTGCACGAAGGAGATCGCTGAGCTTTGAAATCATCTTTTCAACTCCCTCTCCTGTTTTAGCTGAGACTTGGACTGCTTCAGGATAATCTAGGAATACTGAACCCTCCCCAGCTACGTCTGCTTTGTTAAAAATGACCATTTCTGGCAATTCTGCTGCTCCTATCTCGGCGAGCACGGTTCGCACTGCGGCTATATCTTTACTTGCATCTGGATTACTTCCATCAACAACATGCACAAGAAGATCAGCCTCCGATACTACATCCAAAGTAGTTTTGAAAGCTTCTACTAGATGATGCGGAAGGTTCCGAACAAAGCCGACCGTATCGCTTACAAAGATTCTCTCGCCTCCTGGTAACTGCAGCGCTCGCGTGATTGGGTCAAGCGTTGCAAAGAGACGGTCAGCAACGAGGGCGTCGTCGTGAGATTGAGTGAGGAAGTTCAGGAGAGTTGATTTTCCTGCGTTAGTGTAACCAACAATTGCAATTGCTTGGTTGACAGACTTTCGCCTACGTTTTGATTGATTTTTCCTCGCCAGGCGAATTCCGTTCAACTGCTTTTGCAGGTAATGAACTTTTCGCACTAGTCGCCGACGATCTACCTCTAGCTTTGTTTCCCCCGGGCCTCTAGTCCCTATCCCTCCACCTTGCTGACTTAAAGCTACGCCACGTCCACGTAATCTAGGGAGAAGGTATTGGAGCTGGGCTAGTTCGACTTGTGCTTTCCCCTCTGGAGTGCTTGCATTCTGAGCGAAAATATCAAGAATAACTGCTGTTCTATCTATAGCTGACCGCTTAAAAGCCTTTTCTAAGTTATTCTGCTGAGCTGGTGAAAGCTCATCGTTAAAGACGATAGTATCAACATCGTACCTCTCGGCTAGTTCATATATTTCTTGCACTTTCCCTCGCCCTATAAAGCTCGCAGGATCAGGTGATTCCCGCTTTTGAACTACATGGTGGACTACGTCGGCGCCTGCTGTTGAAACAAGTCTTTCTAATTCCGCCATTTGAGCAGCGATTGATAAGTCCTTTTCATTACCTGTGTCTAAGCCCACAATGATTATTCTTTCCCGAAAAGATCGGTCAATGAATCCTCTCTCCTCACCTCCGAGGTCTCCGAATCCACCTCGATGGGAGTCAGGTGGAGTCACTGAGTGGCTATCAGGCACTTATGTCCACCTCATAGTTCTCTAAAAATTCTGATTCACCTGTAAGGTACACGTCATCACTTTCAATTTCGATTAGGGCTTCACCTCCGGGCATCCTTACTTTAATTTTCTCATCAACTAATCCCCAGCTTTGTGCTTTACAAGCGGACGCGACGGCACCGCTTCCACATGCTTTCGTTACACCGACTCCCCTTTCCCATGTAAGCATAGAGATTGAGGATCGGTTGATGATCTCTATCAAATGGACATTGATTCCAGTTTCACTGCAGGCTTTCTCTACGGAGGCCCCGAGTTCAGCAATATCTGTTGATCCTAGACTCTCAAATAGAATGACGATATGAGGGTTTCCTACATTGACATATCCTGCTTTTGTAGCTTCCGGGCTTACTTTTTCACTTAGCTCATTATTAGTCAGATCCTGACCTAACACCGGAATACCCATGTCTGTTCGGATAATCGTTTGATTTTCGTTCACTTGCTTGATCTCCGCTTTTCTGTTTCCAGCATCGGTGCGAATTTGAATAATTTTATTTTTCTCTTGAGCGATATAAATATGGTGGGCAAGACATCGAAGCCCGTTACCAGAGATTTCCGCTGGCGAACCATCGGAATTGAATAAAACCATTTGAGCATGAATACTCTCATCTTCTGCGGGCAAACTAAAAATTAAACCATCTGCTCCGGGACCTTTTGTATAGTCGCACAGAAGTCTAGCGATACGAGATGGATCTTTGGGTAGTGAGCGGACTGAGGTGAGAAGAAATTCATTTCCTAATCCATGATATTTTTTAATTTTCATTTTCCAAGTACCTTTAGAATCTGTGGCAATGATTCATCTACATCTTCGCTTATATCAATCCAGTTTATTCTCGGGTCACGACGAAACCATCTTTCTTGTTTTCGTGCGAACTTTTTCGTATCCTTGATCGCTGCCTCAACGGCATCATCTAAGCAACATTCTCCCTTAAGATACTGGAACAAATGTTTGTACCCTAGTGCTTGAGAAGCGGAACGTGACAATGGATGTTTGCTGTCAAGGAGCCTTTCACATTCATTTAAAAACCCAGATTCCATTTGAGCATCAAACCTTGCAGTTATCCGGCGGTCAATTTCGGCACGTTCCCACCGCAAACCGATTATCTCATAGGTGCTCTCTTTATAAACTGAAAGGCCTGGTCCATAGCTGGAGAATTTCATTCCGCTTCCGATTGTCACTTCAAGCGCTCGTATAACTCTTCGTCGATTATTCGGCTCCATTCTTGTGGAAGCGAGTGGATCCAACTCTGAGAGTTTCTGGTAAAGCTCCGCAGTGTTGGGATTTGACTCAAGCTTTTGGCGAGTTTCGAGAAATTGGCCTGGAATGTCTAACTCATCAATGATGGTTCTTAGATACAGTCCTGTACCGCCGACAAGTAAAGGCAGCATTCCCCTGCTCTCAATTTCGTCAATGTTGCTCTGGGCTTCAATCTGAAACTGGCTAATCGTATACTCCTCATGCGGTTCAACAATATCTATCATGTGGTGGGGAATTATCGCCTGTTCTTCCCTTGTTGGTTTTGCGGTACCGATGTTCATACGTTTATATATCTGCATTGAATCAAGAGACACTATTTCAAAGTCCCGCACATTTTCGGCTATGGTCATCGCTAACTTCGATTTACCTGAAGCCGTTGTTCCTACGATTGCCAATCGGGGCTTTCGAATTGATTCGCTCACCCTGCTACCACAGGAATGCGAGTTTTTGTCCTGGGCTTTTCAACTATTTCAAGCAAGCTTCCCATTAGGTAATTTGGAGTAGCTTCTTCAACACGTGTTGTTGCAACTGTTCCAACAGGGAGGCCGATTGCAGGGAAGTGAATAACTTTATTCTGCCTCGTTCGACCAGTTATTAAATCATTATTTTTCTTGCTAAGGCCCTCAACTATTACTTCCTCTTCCATGCCTATTCTTTCCTGATGTTTAATTAAACCTGAACGTTGTATTACTTCTCTAAGGCGTGAATACCGATCTTGAACTTCCTCTTTATTGCAAAATTTTTCTTGCATTTCAGCTGCTTCGGTTCCTGGTCTCGGAGAAAAGATAAAAGTAAATGCACTATCGAACTGGGCAGTAGCTGCCAGTTCTAGAGTGTCTTCAAAATCCTTATTTGTTTCTCCTGGGAAACCAACAATAATGTCAGTTGTGACTGCTAGATCAGGAATAATTGCTCTTGCCTGCGACAGTTTCGAGAGATACCGCTCCGCTGTATATCCTCTGTGCA